>CAZSOA010000001.1:0-76705 GCA_964608305.1 uncultured Desulfofustis sp.
CGCGGCAAACGGCAGCAACTCCTTGCACCGGCCTGGAAATTTCATGGTTCCTGCTGGTGCCGCCGCTGGTCACCGGCCTGCTCGTCGTCCTGCTCGGCCTGTTCGCCTCGGCGCCGTTCAGCCCGCTGCAATGGGTCATGGTCATCACCGTCCGGGAGTATCTGCCATGATCGGTTCACCGCTTTTGGCGCCGGTCCTGCCGGCCCTGGTTCCGCTCACCCCGTTACTGCTGCTCTGCTGGCTGGTCAGTGGTTACCGGACGATGGCAGCGCTGCGGATCGCGCCCTGGGCCGCCGCACCGGCACTGGTCGTTTCTCTGCTCCCCGGATATGAGCTGAGCGGTAGCTTTTCCTGGCTCCTGCTTGGCAGCTCACTCGGCCTTGATCAAACGGGCCGGCCGTTTCTATTTCTGTTTGCCGTCCTCTGGCTCGCAGCCGGTTTTTATTCCCGCGGCTACCTTGCCGACGACCCCGAAAGACGCCGCTTCCAGATCTTTTTCCTGTTGACCATGAGCGGCAATCTCGGCCTGCCGCTCTGCCAGGGTGTTCTTGACTATTACGTCTTTTTTGCGCTGATGAGCTTCAGCGCCTACGGCCTCGTGGTACATGACGGCAGCCCCTTCGCGAGGCGGGCGGGACGGCTCTATATGGTCCTCGTGCTGATCGGTGAAGTTGCCCTCTTTGTCGGTCTCGCCTATGCCGCTCAGGCCGCAGAATCGACCAGGCTTGACCAGATAGCTACCGCCCTGGCAACAGCGCCGCAGCGAAATTTGATTATCGCCCTGCTGCTGGTCGGTTTCGGTATCAAGGCGGGTCTGGTACCGCTCCACATCTGGCTGCCGCTCGCCCATCCTGCAGCACCGATCCCTGCCAGTGCCGTGCTGAGCGGAGCGATGATCAAGGCCGGTCTCCTCGGTTTGTTGCGCCTGCTGCCGCTCGGTGAGATGGTTTTACCCGGGTGGTCGCAGCTGTTGCTCTGCGCAGGAGTACTGATGGCGTTTTTCGGTATCCTGGTCGGCGTAACACAGACCAGGCCGAAAACCGTGCTCGCCTATTCCAGCATCAGCCAGATGGGTTTCCCGATCATCGGCATCGGTATCGGACTCGGCGAACCGGCAAGCTGGCCGCTGCTTGCGCCGGTGATAGCACTTTATGCGGTCCACCATGGCCTTGCCAAGGGTGCGCTGTTTCTCGGCGTCGGCATGGTGCAGCTGACAGCCGACCGAACCATCCGGCACCTGGCGGTGCCGGCCGGACTGATCCTACCTGCACTGGCACTGGCCGGCGCACCACTGACCAGCGGTGCCCTGGCCAAAGACCAGCTGAAACGATTCACCTCCGGGGCTCTTTCGCCCTGGCCTGACCTGCTGCCGGTGGTGCTGCCTCTGGCCGCCGTCGGGACAACGCTCTTGCTGGCCCGGTTTTTCTATCTGCTTGGTAAAGCCAAGCAACCGGATCATCCGCCGACCACCACCATGTGGCTCGGTTGGCTGGGCGTTATTGCCGGCTCCCTGTTCTGCGCCGTCGCGGGGTTTCCCGGCCGGCCGCCCTCCCTCAGTGGCGTGGCTCCAGCCTGGGGCCAGCTCTGGCCGGTTATCACCGGCCTGGTCGTGGCGCTTACCTGCTGGCTGCGTGCAGCAGGTAAGCCGCTGCCGCAGCAGCCGCTGGTGCCGGAAGGCGACTGTGCAATCATCGCCGAGCGACTGACCGTCGCCATTGAGCAACTCGGCCGCCGGTTGTGGCAAGCGATCGATGCGAGACTATCAGGGCTGCGCGATTTTCTGCACGGGCAAAGCCGCACCATCGCCGATGCCATCGAACCGGCCGGTACCGAACGGACGCTGCGCCGGTTGCCGATTGCCGGACTGTTGTTTATGATTTTTCTGTTACTGCTGCTCTTTCTCTGACCCCTCGGGGCGCCTCGCTGCCCCGGCACGGAGGATATCCATGACCAGGACCGCACCGAACGATACGCCGATTGCCACGCCAATCATCGATGCCCAGCAGTGGGAAGACTGGTTTCCGGTCACAGACGAATGCGAGGTCGCACACTATCTGAGCAGGCACCTCTGGCCAGGCGACTCGCCGTCTCCCCGGTGGCGGGCGGCCCGGCTGTCCAATGCCACCTACCTCTATCGCGAAACGACCACCGGCTGGACGATATTCGCCAAGTTCTACACGGCAAAAGTTGGCGACCGGGCCATGAAATATGCCACGCGCGAGCACACCGTCACCCTGCAGGCACGGACCGCCGGCCTGAGCAGCGGGGCTATTCGGGCGGTCCAGCCCCTCGGCTGTTATCGTGGCGTGCTTTTCCTTGAATATTGCGACGGCCTGACCATCGAAGACTGTATCGCCGTCCGCCGCAGTCGTCCCGGCATTGTCCTGACTGCCCTGGCTGATGCCGCCCGCCTGCTCGCCCTGCTCCACAGCCATAGCCATAGCCACCAGCAGGACGGATCGCCATCCGCCGACGACTCGCTCAACGAACTCAACAAAATCATCGACACCCTCGATCGACACGGGGTGCTCAAGGACGAACCGCTGATCATCCGCGGGCTGCATACCGCCAAAGAACGCTGGGCCGCATCAGACCGGCTCAATTCGTTCGTCTCGACCGCTATTCATGGCGATGCCACAACCAGTAATTTCATCATCCCGTGGACCGGCGGCCTGATCGGCATCGACTGGGAACGGTTCAACAGCGGTGACCAGGCACGCGATGTCGGTCGGCTCATGGCCGAGGCCTCCCACAGCATCACCCGGCACGGCGGAACCCAACACGAGGCGCTGGCCTGTATCGATCTGATCGAGCAGACCTACCACGCGGCCATCCCGGACGCACTCTCCGGCAACCGGCTGGGCGAGCGCATCCGCTTCCAGCAAGCCCTGAGCACCCTGCGCATCGCCCGCAACGGCTGGCTGCCGCGCCTGGAACGGATCACCCTGATCGCCAGGGCAATGGTGCTATTGGCTGACTAACCCCCATGACTGAAAATCACAACAACGCCTGAAAACCGATCAGCCGGGTGGATATTTTTTTCTTATTAACGGGAAAAACCTTGCAAAAACCTAACCGTTTCAGTAGTCATCATAGTATCGATCCATCAAAAGGACAGGACTATCTCGCCACGAGACGGTTACATGCCTGGGGCGGATCGTTCGTGTCCTGAATTACGATCAATTCGTGATCGATTAGATATCAACCCCTGCCTGAGAGACTGCTCAACCTGAAGCCGTAATAGCCACAAAGACAGTCTCTTGCCGGAAAACGTTTTTCAGAGGGGGGAGCTATGGTTCTGTTCCGGGCTACGGTCACTCTCGTCTTGTTCTTGCTTCTCTATCCACTATCTGCAGCGCGCAGCGAGTGCGATGAACCGGTCGCCCGGCTGGCGTCGCTGCAGGGCCAGGCGGAGTTGAAAGCTGCCGGTCAATCTGCCTGGAAGCCGGCACGAACCGGTGAACGGTTCTGCCCAGGGGACCTCCTCACACTCGGAGACAACGGCCGGGCGGCCATCGTCCTGACCAACGATACCATCCTGCGACTGGATCGCAACAGCACCGTCCATTTCAGACTACCGGAACGACGACGCTCAATCGTCGAATTGCTGCGTGGTGCTTTGCACATCTTCAGTCATCGTCCCCGATCACTGCAGGTGCTCACCCCTTACGTCAACGGATCCGTGGAAGGCACCGAATTTCTGGTCAGCGTTCGCCCCGGCCAGACCGAAATTATCGTTTTCACCGGGTTAGTCGTTGCCGCCAACGACCAGGGGAGCAACGAGATCTCTTCCGGCCAGGCGATCATTGCCCTCGACGGCGCGGCTCCGGCACCCTCCCTGGTTGCGAGGCCGCGGGATGCGGTACAGTGGACGCTCTATTACCCTGATATCTTCAAAGGTTCCGCCACGATCAGCGACCGCCTGGCACAGATCGGCAACCTCTTGTCGACCGGACAAGTCGTCGCAGCACGGATCGATTGCGAGCAAATTCTGGCAGCTCATCCCAACAACAGCGAGGCCCTGGCAGTGCTCGCCGTTATTGAGCTGGTGCAGAACAACCTGGAGGCAGCCATCGGCATTGCTCACCAGGCTCATGCCGCCGACCCACTCTCAGCCGCCGCCGCACTGGCCGTCTCCTACGTCAGACAGGCGGCATTCGACATCACCGGGGCTCTGCAGATCCTGCACGAGGCTGCCGCCAGCAACCCGGGCAACACACTGGTATCAGCGCGGCTGGCCGAATTGCAGCTGGCCGACGGCAATCGTCCTGCGGCGCTGGAAATCGCAGAAGCGACCCTATCAGCCGATCCGGACAATGCCCGCGCCTGGGCAATTCGTGGTTTTACCGCACTGGCCGGCCTGGCAACGGCCCAGGCGCAAGACGCGTTTACGACGGCTATAGCCCTGGATGAGATGCTGCCGCTCGCCCGCCTTGGCCTGGGACTTGCGCTGATTCGCGACGGCGAGGTCCGTGACGGTCGGGCGGCAATCGAACTGGCGGTGGCCCTCGATCCTAACAGTTCACTGTTGCGGAGCTACCTTGGCAAAGCGTATTACGAAGAACGTCGCGAGAAAAACGCCCAGCGCCAATACCAACTCGCCAAGGAACTCGACCCGGCGGACCCGACCCCCTGGTTCTACGACGCGCTTGCCAAAAAGGCTGCCAACCGTCCGGTCGAA
Source organism: uncultured Desulfofustis sp. (assembly GCA_964608305.1). GTDB lineage: Bacteria > Desulfobacterota > Desulfobulbia > Desulfobulbales > Desulfocapsaceae > Desulfofustis. The sequence goes on from CAZSOA010000001.1 coordinate 4,682, forward strand.
GCGCTTGCCGATCTCCACGCGTCACAGACGCGCAACGATAATCGGGCTGTCTACCGTTCGCGGTTTCTGCTCGATGACGATCTTGCCGCCCGCAGCGCAAGCCTGGGCAGGATTTACCAGGATCTTGGCTTCGGGCGCATGGCGCTCGCGGAGGGCTGGCAGTCGGTAGCCGCCAACCCGGCTAATCACTCGGCGCATCGCTTTCTCGCCGATACCTATTCGGTGCTGCCACGCCATGAGATAGCCCGCGTCAGTGAGCTGCTCCAATCCCAATTGCTCCAGCCGCTCTCCATCGCTCCGGTGCAGCCGCAACTAGCGGAAAGTGATCTGCTGGCCATGGAGAGCAGCGGACCGACGCAATTGTCCTTGGCCGAATTCCATCCGCTGTTTCTGCGCAACCGTCTGAGTCTTCAGGCAAGCGGGGTGGTAGGCAGCAATACGACCTTCGGCGACGAGTTGACCCACGCGGCGATCATCGACAATATCTCCTACAGCCTCGGCCAGTTTCATTACCAGAGCGACGGCATCCGCCCGAACAATTGGCAGCGCACCAACCTCGTTACCGCGTATCTGCAGGCGATGGTTGCTCCTGAAACCAGTTTTCTTACCGAAATTCGATATAAAAAACAGACATTTGGAGATCTATTTGTACGGTTTGATCCATCCGATTACAGCGCCACCATCGATCAATCCAGCGAGATCGCCACGCTACGCGTCGGCGGTCGACACGATCTGGGCCCCCGGGCAACGCTGATCGGTACCGCGGTGATCGGCAACAGCGACGGCAGCGCCGACGGCATCGAGGGACCGGGTGCCTCACTTGGCATCGACAGCGCCGCAGACACATACCAGTTGGAAGGACAACATCTTTACCATAGCGAGCGCTATCGATTGCAGACCGGCACCGGTTACCTGTATGCAGACGAACATACGACACTGTCATGGTCCTCCCCGCTCGATCTGCATCTGGACCAAGACAGCACGACTCGCCATGCCAATCTCTACAGCTATGCCCAGATTGATCTTGCACCCGGGCTGCTCTCGACAATCGGCCTCAGCGGCGATCTGCTTGACAGCCCGATCACCGACCGGGAGCAACTCAACCCGAAATTCGGCATCACCTGGCAACCACTTTCCTCAACCGTCATCCGGGGCGCGGCTTTTCGGTCGGTGAACCGGCGACTGATCTACGCCCAAACCATCGAGCCGACACAGATTGCCGGGTTCAACCAGTTCTTTAACGATTTCGAGGCGAGCACGGCGTCTACGTACGGTGCCGGTATTGACCATCGCCTGACGAGCAGCTTGTTTGCCGGCCTGCAGTTCTTTCGCCGGGACCTAGATGTCCCCTTCCTGTCCGTCAACGAAACAGGCACCCCCGAGCAGGCTGAGGACGACTGGCAGGAGACGGTCGGATCGGCGTATCTGTATTGGGCGCCGTATTCCTGGTTGGCCGCCGGCATCGACTACACCTACGAACGGTTCACCCACGATCGCTGGGAAGGCCCGCAGGCGATCCGGGTCCTGACAACCCAGAAGATCACCCCGAAAATCAGGCTGTTTCATCACAGCGGCCTGATTGTCGGCCTGCAGGCCAGCTATCTCGACCAACGGGGAGATTTTGGCTGGACGGGCTTCGGCTTTATCAGCGACCGTGACCGGTTCTGGGTGACGGACCTTTCGATTGGTTACCGCCTTCCCCACAGCGCCGGGATGGCGAGTCTTGATATCAGAAACCTTTTCAATGAAACCTTTCGCTATCTTGATACCGATCCGGCTAACCCGCGATTGCTGCCCGAGCGGCAGGTCGTCTTCCGACTGACCCTATCCTGGTAGGAACCGGAAGGTCCGAGGAACATAAAGCAGGAAGCAGTCACATAACCGCCATAACAAGAGGAGAAGCGTATGCAAACAAAGGCACGTATCAACGGGTTTCGATTTCTCGGGTTCGACGCGAAAGACGAGCCGATCATTCGCCGCTTAACCGGCAAAGACGACGAACCGCTGGAAACCAAGCCGGAGAATCCGGCACCGGGCGAACTGGTGACCACCATCACCATCTACCACGAAAATCCGACCTGGGTATGCGTCAATGGGCGGTGCTGGCGGGTTTGATAGTGCAGATCACCCGGTCCGGCAACCAAGAGAACTGGTCGGGCTATTTGCCGATTCGAATCGCCCCTGACCAATCGGCAGGTGGCGGTTGCTGCTTGTAAGCAGCACAGCAACCAAGGTAAAAAAGTGACGGGCCGTCGTCGGCCATCACGCTGAGGACTGCGCGAAACCTGGCGGCGGCTTCGTCCCAGCGCCGCAGCCTGAACAGACGCAACGCTTCGCTGAAGGTGTCACTGCCGCAATCGTATGTGGTTTTGCGACCCTGGCGACTGGTCACTTCGTAGACGTCGACCGGCTGCGTTTTGCCCCCGAGCAGGAAGCTGCCGACAAAGCGGGTACCGACGGCGGTCACCCCGTCGATTGCCTCCGCCGAAGCTACGATTCGGGTGCCGAGATGCTTGTTCAGCCCTTCCAGCCGTGAAGCGGTATTGACGATATCGCCCACCGGCGCGTACTCGAAATGATCGGCGGCACCGATATTGCCCATGAGCAGATCGCCCGCATGCAACCCGATCCTGGTCGGCAACCGGTGTTCCGGATGGTCGTCGTTGAAACACTCGACGGCGTCAAGGATCTGCAAAGCCGCCTGGCAGGCGCCGGTCCGCTGGGTAAGCCGCGTCTGCCGTGCCGGCCAGAGCGCGAACATCGCGTCACCGACCACGTTGCAGACCAGGCCGCCCTGCTGATTAACCGGCCGGAACAGGTGTTCGTAATAATCCTTCATCAACCGGCTCAACTCGCGCGGGTCCATCTGCTCAGCCAAGGTTGTATAATTTTCGGCATCGCTGAGCAGGCAGGCAGCGTAGATCATCTGGTCGCCGGTTCTGATATACGACAAATCGCACGACAACTGCTCCACCACATGTTCCGGCAAATAAAGTCGCAATGCCTGCCGGACATGCTCCCGCTCGCGCCGGGCCGTTGCGTATCGATGGATGACGACCAGTAGAAAAACTGCCGGCAGGATGATTGCCAACGGTACAATAGTCGGCACAAAGAGTCCGTTGCCTGAAAATAACAATGAAGAAACGATTAAATAAACTATCGAGCCGCATCCAAGGACGGTTGCCGAAACCACCGGTGAGCAGGTAAAGCAGACCAGTGCGGCGGCAGCGGCAACGGTTCCGGCCACGGCGCCGGACAACGGTGCGGAAAGCGGACGCAGCGGGCGCTCCTCAAGCAGATTGGCAAAAACCGTTGCCGCCAGTTCGACACCACTCAGATCAAGACCGTCGGCGCGGGAAAAGACCGTATAGAATCCGTCCTTCTGCTCCGCCCAGGTGGTCCGGACGGCACCGACAAAAACCACCGCACCGTGGAGTTGCTCGCCGACCGCACGCCTGTGGCGAATCTTTTCCTGCAGGAGATCGTAAAACGAGAGAATCGGTACCGTCGTCGGCGGGCCATAATAATCAATAAATAGCTCGTCATCCCGCTGATACGCAGCGAGCAGCGCGCGCAGCGCCCGCTGCCGCTCGTCACTGAGACCGGCGGTCCCGCCGGTTTCAGGCATAACCAGGGTGCGGTATTCCTGCTGGTGCTGCCACAGCAGGCATCTGAAGCGCCGCATTGTTTCCACCAGCCCGATCGTCGATACCGCCTCCTCGGCGGTGACCGGGAGGAGCTGGGCACCCGTCGGGATGCTTTCCAGGACGATCTGTCGGAGGTGATCATATTCGTTCAAGGCCAAGGCCTGCAATGCAACAACCGGCAGGGTGGGCGTATCACCGGCAGAATTTTTGAAGGCCCAGGCCCGATCAACCCTGACCGGCACCTTGGGAACCGGAAAAGGTGCTACCGCCAGTGCGGCTTCGGCAAACAGGGTGGCAGGATCGATCAGCGTTTCCACCTCGACCACCGGGGTGCCGACGAAAACCTCGGCTCCGGCGCCTAACGGCCGACGGACCAGCTTGCCGCAAAGGATCACCGTGCCGAACCGCCGGATCGCTTCGGCAAGAACCCGATCTTCGACCGGATCACCCGCTTCGGCAAAATGGACATCGAACACGACCACGGCCGCGCCGTGCTCACCGAGCCGGTCGAGCAATCTGCCATAGAATGAGCGCGGCCAGGTGTGATAGCTCTCGGGAAGTCCTGACAGGGTGGTTGACTGTTGGTCGATGTTCACAATGACGACACCGGGGGGCGGCTGCCGCGGGCCGCGCAAGGAGAACAGAAGCGCCAGCCCCAGCCGCTCCTCAAGCAGCCGGCCGAACGGTGACTGGATCAGAACCAGACCGGCGACGGCCACCAGAAATCCGAGCACTACCCGTTGCCACACGCGCTTCATATCACCGGATACCCCTGCCGAAACTGCTCCTGCACCAAGCGCCGGCTCTACCGCCTTCGATTTATCGTTCCGGCCGGCTCGCTGCCGTTGCTTTGACGGATTCGTCGATCTTCAGCGCCGCGATCTTGTTGAGCAGCCCCTGTCGGGAAAGGCCGAGCTCTCGAGCCGCCTGCGAGCGGTTCCCGCCGGTGCGGCGCAGAACCTCGGTGATGATATCTCGCTCCAATTGCCGGATAACCTCCTTTAGTGAGCCGGCATACGGCACGTCATTTCGTACTTCCCGCCCCTGCTGCAGGTGATGCAGTTTGTCCGACAACATCTCGGCGGCAATAACCCGGCCGCCGGCAGCCATCGCCACCGCCCGGGCCATTTCGTTTTCCAGTTCCCGGACATTGCCCGGCCAATCGAAGACCAACAGCAGGTGCATCGCCTGAGGCGACAGGATAGGAACCTGCCGGGCGTTTTTCCGGGCGCTCTTTGCCAGAAAATGATTGGCCAGATCGATGATATCATCCTTTCGGTCCCGCAGTGGCGGCGAGGTTATCTGAAAGACGTTGATCCGGTAATAGAGGTCTTCGCGGAAGGTGCCGTTAACCACTTCTGCCGCCAGATCCCGGTTGGTCGAAGCAATGACCCGAACATGTACCTGGCGGGTGCGGCTTGAGCCGACCGGCCGGAACTGCCCTTCCTGAAGAACCCGTAACAGCTTGACCTGCATGGCAAGCGGCATTTCCCCGATTTCATCAAGAAAGATCGTGCCGCCGTCGGCGATCTCGAAAAGCCCCTTCTTATCGGTCACCGCCCCGGTAAAGGCGCCTTTGACATGGCCGAACAACTCACTTTCGAGCAAGCTTTCCGGCAGCGCCCCGCAGTTTTCGGCAACAAACGGTTTGCCTTTCAACGGACCGTTATAATGGATCACTTTGGCGATCAACTCCTTGCCGGTGCCGGTTTCACCTTGGATCAGGACAGACGTAGTGGTGTCCATAACCTTTTCCATGAGGTCGAACATCCGTTTCATCGGTGCGCTCGACCCGATGATTTCATTGAACCGCGAACCGGTCTGCGCCTGTGACAAAAGAATCCGCCGTTCCCGCTCAAGGGAGGAGAGGTTTTCCCTGAGTTCGCCATAGAGGCGCGCGTTCTCCAGCGCGACGGCGATCGTCCCGGACATGACCTCGAGCAGTTTCTTGTCTCGTTCACAAAACGAGCCTCGTCGTTTGTTAAGCGCGTAAAGCACCCCGAGAAATCCTTTCCTGGTCCGCAGCGGAACACAGATCATCGACCGGGTGGCAAAGTCCTGCAGGGCGTCAAACCCATCGAAGTAGCGTTCGTCACGGGAGACATCGTTAATGAAGACTGCCTGATCATGCTCTCTGACCCAGCCGGCGATACCCCTGTCATCAGGGAAGCGAAACTTCGAGCGGTCCGGCCCGTCTTCACCATAACCGCCTTCAATCATGCGGATAAAATAGAATTCCCGCTCGGCGGGGTCGTGTAAGGCAATGGAAGCTCCTTCAATACCAAAAATTGTCTGAATCTTGTGCAAGATGGTCACCAACATCTCATCCATATCAAGAATCGTATGGAACGACGCGACAACCTCGCAGAACAAGGAGAATTCGTTCTCGGATAAATACCGTTCTTCCGCCATGTCCGTTGCTTTCATTCGTTCATTTTGTGGTGCAGATACCACGCGGGAAGGAAGCTTTCAGTGTACAGCTATTGTACGTTATCGGCAGAAACATGTCCAACCGATGGACAGCTTTTTTCGTGCCCAACCACGCTCACGCCGCCGCTGCTGAGCTCACCTGCAAAGGTATTGCCTGACAAATCAACGGGAAAGAAGAGTGCAGCGTTTTATTTCTGCGCCTCATAGTAGTCTGGCACCCTTTCTGCTTATTCTCTGACAAGAGCGATGCACCATGAGAAAGTCAGGTGGCCAACGGTTGGTCAAGGGAATCAACCCGGTTTCCAAGAATCAGCAGGGCCGAATATCGACAACACACGAAAGGGAGATTTGAACATGTTTGCATTGACCGACTTCATCGTAGCAATGTGGTTCTTCCCGGTAACCCTGTTTATCATCGTGCCATTGCTGATGTTGGTGATTCATGCAGCAGTCGGCCTGCTCACGTCGGCCGGGATAGGTGAGCGATCACCGGCAACTCCGCAGGGCAAGCTTAACGAACAGGCTCCGGCATTGGGGGTCCGGGCCTGAACACCTCTCCAGAACGGCGTTGGCACGGGAATACCGGATTCGCCCCGCGTTCCCGTGCCGGACAGCATCCCCGCCGGTTGCTCCTCCGTACGTTCTTGCCGCCCTGCCTCGTGGCTATTTAGGGCATGTAGTGCCGGGCATCCCCATACGTTGTCGGCAGCAGCCGCTCAGAACAAACCGTTCCTATCCACCCTGATGAACTCGTTCTTCAATGATTCCCGCAAAACAGAAAACGGCACGAGCACCTCCTGGCTGCCGGCCGCATAGGGGGCAACCTGGTATTCGTCAAACGTGATCAGGAGGCCGTCTTCGGCTAGGTTCCAGCTACGATAGTTCTCCGGGCGCGGGTCGGCCCCGCCGGTAAAGCCTATCGCAAAACCGATATCACGAGTCGACAGTTCGGTTGTGCAATAATCGGCAATTATCTCCAGATAATCTGTCTCCGGGCGAAACAGCATGCCCAGATCAAGTTCCTGGCCGGTTTTAAGCGAGAAATTCAACGTCCGGGTAATGTGGTAGGGATGAGCCGCACCGGCATGGTATCCTTCTGCACTGAAACGTATGCTGATGATATCACCCGGGGATGTAAACTGCCGGAACGTGACATCAAAAAAACTACGGGCAACAAGATCTGAGCCGACCAGGTCGTTGAACCCGGACCGGAAATCAGCGACCAGTCCGTGCACAATACCGGCCGCGCGCTGATTGAATACGGCAACACGCGGGTCGCTTGAACCTTTTAGAACCGGAGTGCTCGTTTCCAGGATAAAGGCCGGTTCATGACCGCTTTCCCGGGTGATCGCCGCCGTGAGCGTCACCGCTGAAAACTGCGACACAGCAGCATTCGGGGATTCTTCAGGCAGGGCAGTCGCTGCAGCATGCGGGTACGGCTGCAGGGCGGAGAGGCCGAACACCATGAGAAAAGCAGCCAGTGTTCCGGCCGACTGCCCCAACAGCAAACAAGCACGTTTTCCTTTGCAAATCATGGCATGGTGATGAGCAAGATACTGGTTGATAACCAACGACAATGCCGACTGCTTTGCCGCCTTTCTACGGCGAGGTATATTCCATCATTGACCGGCATTGACCGCAAGAACGTGCAACGCTGCAAGCAGATCAACGAGCCCGCTGTAGGTGCTGTCGTACAGCGTCAATTCGGAGACCGACCGCAACCGGGTGGTCCCGACCGGATAACGGGGAAGAAACGAAAGGCGTATCCCGAATTGTTCACCGAGAACACTCCTGCTCACAAACGGCTGCATAGTAGCGACGCTGGGCCAGGGAATCTGGTAGACCAACGTCTCTTCCGCCTCGATGACCACCGGCTCACCGTTGACCCAGATCCGTTGTTCAAAAACTTCAGTCCTGCCAAATGTAAACCCCCATTCATCGGGCAGAAAACTGCGGTAATCGGCCGGATAGCCGCTGCGCGCCTGACGCAGCACGAGCAGCAACGCTTCATCGCGGCTCAGGCGATTGGCATAATGACTTTGTCCGGCGATATCTGGTGGGAAATAGGTCCGCCCCGCACACCCGGCGAACAAGCAGACGAGCAGCGGAATCAGCGCGAATCGCAGATAACGCAGCCGACACAGTACGGCGATGTTTGCAGGTTTATCCGGGTGTACCAGTCGCCTGCAAGGCCGGTAGTCGATCCACCTGCAGCCTGCTGGAGCCGGACTATGCCCGCCGTTCGAGCGCAAGGCGCAACCCCAAGGCAACGAGCATCACGCCGCTGCAACGATAAAGCCAACGAACGACGGCGGGCCGGGAACGCAGCCAGCCGGAAAGTACGCCTGCCGTGAAGCCGATCGGCCCCTTGATCAAAAAGGTCAGTCCGGCGAATGTCAGGCCGAGCAGCAAGAGCGACATCGTCGGATGAGCTGCACCGGCGCTGACAAACTGCGGTAGAAAAGCAAAATAGAAAAGGGCGATCTTCGGGTTGGCGATGTTGGAGAATGCACCATCAAAAAACAAGCGCTTCAGCGGTCGGACGCACCCGTTGTGCAGGACGAGTTGAGACGTCCTGCTGCGAAGCATGGTTATACCGAGATAGATAAGATAACCGGCCCCGATCAACTTCAACGCAAAGAACAGCCAGACCGAGGTCCGCAAAACAGCCCCGAGACCAAGGGTAGCAAGCAGGGTATGACCAACCAGACCAACACTCACACCGGCCGCTGTAACAACACCGGCGGCTGATCCCTGGGTGACCGAGCGGGACATGACGAGGATCAGGTCCTGACCCGGGGTAAGGATAAGAAGCAACGACGCCGCCAGAAAGACCAGCCAGGATACTTCGATCACCATTACCGTTCCGCCCCCATTATCATTCGCCCCTCTTCCCCGGCTTATTCCGCTCCCATCCAGCCAATCGGCGGTCCTTTATCATTATCCGGATGATCGTCCCGATCCAGCAGAATCATTCATGACCAAAACTGCATACCACATCGCATGCAATCATGCCAACATCAGAAAAGAACGAAGAGTGCCGGACGGTTATCAGTCCATCCGAGGTCGATTTTAAAACGGCTTATGGTATTCCAGACCCTCTCTACGATAACCGGCTGCAAACTCGGGGAGGGCTGCCACCGCATTAATCATTCGCCGGACGTTCTCACCAAGGACGATTCCCGAATCCGGAAAATTTTTCCCCCAACTTGCATATACCGCCGCCAGATAGTCGACGATGGTCGGCTCATCACCGGTAATAAATCGTTTCGTTTCCAGCTCCTTGTCGACAATCGCCCACAAACTTGACACCTGTCCGGCCAATTGTTTGAGCACCCGTGCCCGTTCGCCCTCGTCCATCTCTACCCGGAAACGAATGGCAAGCATCCGCCCATAGGACGGGTGCAGAGTGGCATAATCAAACATCAGCCAACGCAAGAACTCCGCTTTGCGCCCGAGTTCGGCCGGCAACATCGGCGATTCGTGTTTTTCCAGCAGATACAAAACGATAGCTGCACCTTCGGTAACAATCTGCCCTTCCGGCGTCTGCAATGCCGGCACCTGGTTGGTCGGCACCAGTTCGGAGTAATTCGGGACATCCTCACGTTTGACAGGCGAGTATGATAATTGCAGTTTTTCCATGAGCACGGTTATGCCCGAGGAACATGAACCGGGAATAGTATAGAGAGTGTACATCGCATATCCTCCTGAAAAAGAATCGCATTGCCGGCCGGCGGCTCAGGCGAAGTGGTATGTACCGGAGCAAGTGCTGCAAACCGCGTTCCGGCCAGATAAATACAGTAACTATTCCCGCCGGATAGACAACCCACCCGGCCAATTGCCCCGTGGCGCCGACGGATAAAGACCCCGGCCCCCAAAATAGGCTTGGCGCAAGAACAGATTGCTGAGATCCTGCAGACAAAAAAATCGATGAGGCCACACCAAGTCCGCCTTCTCCCCAAAAAAGAAAAAGGACTAACAGCTTGAAATAACTGTTAGTCCTTGTCTTCGATCGTGGTCGGAGCGGCAGGGTTCAAACCTTCGACAAACATTTATTTATCTGAAATGAAACAGTATTATTTTTTGCATGTTAGACATTTATTAAACGTCCCCCTTGATCAAACCACAATGGAGTAATTTCGGCTCATCCGGATTAAACGTACTTTTTAAATAAAAATGTGGACATACCGTTCCTTTTTTAGAGACGCGACTCCACTAAGAAAGGAGACTGCATATGTCCACGAGCATATTGTATCATGGTTTCGGCATTGTCGGCTACCGTTACAAAGCACCTCGCATCAAGAGGGTGACATGGTCTTCACAATCGGACGGACCGCTTTTTATGCTCCTGAATCCACATGTTGATCAGCTGACCACGCTGAGAAAGGAAACCGGTCTGAGCAAATCCCTTCGAGGATCTGTTCTCACCGGTTTCCATTCAATCAGCACTTAGTGTCAAGCTGCTTTGCGAAAGGAGGGCTCAGGCTTGTTGGTCGGAGTAGTGGGCTTGAAATCGCCGATGATCACCACGCCGCTATTTTTCTCTGCGGCATACGCTGTAAGGCGATCTTTTACCTTCATGACCTTGAAAAAAACAACGGTTGCGGCCGCCATGACAGCAACTCCGACGAGATCAATCACGGAAACGGGGTTCACAAACAGCCCTACAGAACCGAACGCGAAGAGACCGGTCAACAGCAGGCTCAAGAAAGTCTCTATGGACGGATGCCGTTTCAAAAAGGTTTGTTTTGGATTTCGATACTGCAACAAGGAGAGAAAGAGCAAAATTACGGCCCCGCAAAGCACAGCGAAACTCAAGAGAAACATAGCACCCTCCATTTCTTGTGAGCGGACTACCCGCTCGTAGACCGAAAGGGTCGGCTCACCCAGCTATGGGGGTGGTTAAGGCTTGAGCCGCGCCATACTTCCCATGGCACTTTACTGAACAATATATACCACATGAGGCAGTTTACGGCAATGAGAATAATTCTCTTTCGGATCAACAACTTCTTCTAATTATAATAAAAATGTGAATAGCTGTGGCAATGGAACGAACTGGTAAGTCCAAAAGCAGAGAACCTGTTTAAACTTCCCTTGATGGTCTTTTTAGGATGACAATCTGACCTGGAGCCTTGAACCTGATGGGTGATCCCATTTATTGCTTTCTTCTGGTAATTATTGCTCTATCGTGATACAAATTGAATTTCATAACGATTGTCTTCAAAAAATCTCCTGAGAGTATGGGAGATATTCTCAAAGCATTTAGTGTCGATTCATTTCCTCATTTGCTAATCCGCCGTTTTATGCCCATGCAATCGGCGAGCAGTTTGCTACCACGAAGGTCGGGTAGGAAAGTGCTGAGCATACTGCAACCAGTGTGGATTGTTTGGGGCGATGCTAGGTCCTAATTAATAGAACACCGATGAGAACGCCCCATGCGTCATACATGAACGATATAAAGGAAAACCATGAGAGAACCATTACTCCGGGAACCAAGGAATAAAAATGTCATGACGTGCAGGAGCGTGCCAAAGAGATTTCCCTGGAAAACGCTGCTGTACACGGTGTTCATGCCATTAGCACTGATTATCACAACTTCTTTCACAACCTTCGCTGCAGAGGAGCAACACATAGGAATACATGAAGAGGAGAATGGCCATATTGTGCTGCTCGTGCTCTATGTGTTCCTGGCATTGTTTTTTTCGTTTATCTGTTCCGTCGCCGAGGCGGTGCTGCTTAGCCTGACACCTTCTTACATCGAAGACCAGAAATCGAAGAACCCCAGACTTGCGGGTCTTTTAAAACGATTAAAGCAGGACAATGTTGATCGATCTCTAGCGGCAATTTTGACCCTCAACACCTTTGCTCATACTCTCGGGGCGATTGGTGCAGGTGCCCAGGCTTCATTCGTGTTTGGCAGTGCCTGGTTTGGGGTGTTCTCGGCCGCTATGACTCTGATGATCCTCTTTTTGTCGGAAATCGTCCCGAAAACCTTGGGCGCGATTTATTGGTCAAAATTCGTCCGCCCAACGGCCTTTTTTGTTAATACCCTGGTTTTGGTTCTTTACCCGATCGTTTGGGTATCAGAACAACTAACACAGTTTATTTCTCGAGGGAAAAACGTCCATATATTCAGTCGCGACGAGATTATCGCCATGGCATCGCTGGGAGTCCAGACCGGTCAGATTCACATTAAAGAATCAAATGTTATTCAGAACCTGCTACGCTTTGAGTCACTCAAGGTTGCCGATATCATGACCCCACGGACCGTTATTTCCGCCCTTCCGGAAGATATGACCCTTACAGCATCACTCACACAAGTCTCCCAGACCCCATTTTCGCGAATCCCTCTCTATGACTCACATATAGATGAAATTACCGGATTTGTGTTGAAAAATGATGTGCTGATTTCAGCTACCCAAAATCGTGGGGAAGAAAAACTGCGGGTATTAAAACGTGATATAATCGCCATTCCCATGTCGATATCACTTACTGCCTTATTGGATCTTTTTCTCAAAAAAAGACAGCATATCTCACTGGTTGTCAATGAATACGGAGGGACTGCCGGGTTGGTTACTCTCGAGGATCTAATTGAGACGCTAATGGGGATGGAAATCATGGATGAAACCGACGATGTTGAAGATATGCGTCTCCTGGCCAGGAAACAGTGGATTAACCGCGCCAAGGCCATGGGCATTGAAACTGAAGTCGTAAATGCAGTATCAGCTGTCGACCAAGGAAAGGCCTGATCAAACGTCGTGAAAATTCTCTATGAACGGCGCTGACTTGATGACTTCTGGCTCAACTCATACCGGTCACTGCCGACCCTTCGACCATGCAAGCAGAAGATATTTTTCTTGGACCCACCGGTAAACTGCGAATATCACTCCCAACATGTTTCGCATCCTCCTCCCCTTTAGCTTGCTCCTGCTAGTCCTGGTTCTGCTCAACTGCCAGCAGCCACCCTCGTCAACCAGCCTCAAAGAGGTGCTCAAACACGAAATCGCTGCGGTGAAAAAGGAACTTCCCTCCTACCGTTTAACGGTTGGCGCTCACCGCGGATCGTCGGTTAAGTACCCGGAAAATTCCCTGCCGGCGCTATTGGCGGCAGAGGCGGATGCCAGCTATGCATTTGTTGAATTTGATGTGCAATATACCGGGGATAAGCAGATTGTTTTGTACCATGATCGTCGACTCTTCCGTCGTTTCGGGAAGAGTGATGCGCTCGGCAAAACCAGCTATGCCGACCTTCTCCAGCTCACAGGCGGTGAGCTTGTCCTCTATCAGGAGGCAATGGCTGTCTTAGGGAAGAAAATTAATCTAGAGATCAAATCGCAGGGGAATCTGCAGGACGACCAGCGGCTGGCAGATGCAGTTATTGCAGACCTCAAAAAGCGCGGCAGAGAAAAAGACGTCATGGTCAGCTCAATCTCCAGCGAGTTGATCCGCTATGTCAGTACAAGCTATCCAGAGATCGAGACTGGCCAGATTTTCTGGCTAACCTGGTCAACCTATCTGCACTTTGAAGCACTGACCGAAGGACTGTTTGACAGGTTCAGGAATACGGATGCCGATTACCTGCTGCTGCACGTAGCCAACCTCTGGAACATTGAGGATCTACTCAAGCTCAAGCCAACCGGAAAAACGATTATGTTCTGGGATTTCGATGATCGGATGTATATGGTGCATAAAGACCTCGGCGACCGATTATGGGGCACCTCGGTTATGTCTGAGATCTGGCGGCGGCTGTGTTTTAACCTGATTGAGATGGTCAGGTGATAGCCGGTAACCGCATTCAGCAAGCCACCCGCACCGGGCTAAACACAGTTTGCAGGTAAATGGTTAGCAACACTGCCGATGAAGAGATGCCTGAGGTTGCTCAGACCGCGGTAACCCATGATAATCATTTTGCAGTCCTCAGCTTTTTCCACTTCACTGATTGTCTTGCCGGTCGATTCCTCAATCAGCCGCTCTTCGACGCTAATACCGGCATCCCGAAGTCGCTGCAAAAGGGCTCAAGCAGTTTCTTGTCCCGTACCCTGGTCCTTTTAATATTTATTGAATATAAAGGCCGCCTTGAATATAAAGTCAAAATACAAGACTTGACCCCCTATGTTGCGTGACCCCCTATGTTGCGCTCAGGAACAAATTGCCGAAATGCTGCAGACCAAGAAGAGCAATATTTCAAGATTGGAAAATGTCAACTCGGCCATTTCCCCGAAACTCTCAACAATCGAGGAATACGCAAAGGCAGCAGGCTACAAGGTTCAAATCAGATTTGTCCCGCAAAATGGGATAGCCTAACACTATCGCCACTCCCATTTTGTTAAACGAGTGTTAAACCAAATCAGCCTTCAGGCCACCAAACAAGAAAGGACTAGCAGCCTGAAATAACTGTTAGTCCTCATTTTCGATCGTGGTCGGGGCGGCAGGATTCGAACCTGCGACCTCCTGCTCCCAAGGCAGGCGCGCTAACCAGACTGCGCTACGCCCCGATGGCGTGTATGAGAAAAGCCATTTCTTACCCGTTCTTCCTGGGGATGTCAATCGCCAATGCTTATAGTGCACCGTAGCACCGCCAAGGTTGTTCATTCGGCCTCATCAGAGACGAATTAATAGAGGGGCCGGGAAAAATATGCTAAGCTCAGCTTCGGGCCGATAACATACCGTTTCCCCGGCCGCTTTCGCCGCTCATCCGGCAGGGACAGCCGGCACCCGCAGACAAAGAATCGCCTCAACGACATGAAACAATCCCCTTTTTTCAACAAACCGTTCCTCGTGTTCATCGTTCTTGCGTTGATCGCCGGAGCCGTCATCTTTTTCATCACCCGTGACGATCCGGGCGCCGGAACGGGGATGAGCCGGCAGGAGGCGGTGGTCGGCGTCAACATCGCCACCGCCGAGTATCGCGACCTTGTCGATATGCACGTTTTCAGCGGTACGCTGATCGCTGAACAGCAATATGACGCCGCCGCGAAAATCAGTGGACGCATCCGGGAAATTGCCGTCAACCTCGGGGATTGCGTCCGCCGAGGTGCGCTGCTCGCCCGCCTCGACAGCGAAGAGTACGAACAGCAACGAGCCCAGGCCCAAGCCGAACTCGATGTCGCCCAGGCCTCCCTGGCCGAGGCGCGCAGCAGTCTGGTGGCCGCTGAACGTGCCTACCAGCGGGCCATGCAGCTCAGAGATCAGAAGGTAGCGTCGGAGGCCGAACTGGAAACCGCTGAAACCGAGCGACTGGCGCGCCAGGCCGGTGTCAATCTGGCCGAGGCCCAGATCAAACAACGAGAAGCGGCGCTGCGGGCGGCCGAAGTGCGCCTCTCCTATACGACGCTGACTGCCGACTGGCAAAATGGTGACGACGACACCTGCCGTTATGTGGCACGGCGGCATGTCGACGAAGGCAACACCATCGGTGCCAACGCTCCGGTCGTCACCCTGGTCGATCTTACTCGACTCAAAGCGGTGATCAATGTTACCGAACGGGATTACGCCCTGCTGCATATCGGTCAGCAGGCGCATATCAGTGTCGATTTTCTCGCCGCACACTCCTTTCCCGGCACGGTTGCCCGAATGGCCCCGGTTTTTGCCGAAACCAGCCGGCAGGCCCGGGTCGAAATCAGTGTACCCAATCCGGAAGGACTGCTGAAAGGCGGGATGTTCGCCCGGGCGCATATCGAGTTAAACCGCGCCGACAACACCCTGGCCGTGCCGTCTACCGCAGTTATCAGACGGCAGGGCGTTACCGGGGTGTTTCTGGTCAACGAGGAGGGGCGGGCGAATTTCCGCGAAGTTGTGCCGGGCATAGCACAGGACGGCTGGACCCAGGTGACCGGACTGGAAGCGGGGCAAACCGTCGTTACCCTTGGTCACCATCTGCTCAGCGACGATGTTCGCGTCTCGACAACGCAGGCAGCTCATGAGCTTCCCGACCGGGCCGGGGCATAGGAAACAGACAGCATGAATATCAGCGCCTTCACGACCTCCCGGCCGGTATTCACCATCATGGTGACGCTGATCGTCATTCTCATCGGTCTCGTCTCTCTGAGCCGTCTGCCCATCGACCTGCTGCCGGAGATCTCCTACCCGACCCTGAGCATTAACACTTCCTACGGCAACGCCGCTCCGGAAGAGGTGGAGAAACTCGTTACGGAAGTCATCGAAGGCGCGGTTTCCGCCATTCAGGGCATCAAGGAGATTTCCTCCCAATCCACCGAAGGAAACAGCCGGGTCCGCGTCTCCTTTACCTGGGGCACCAATCTCGATGCGGCCACCAACGATGTCCGCGACCGACTGGATCGAATCATCAGCAGTTTACCGGAAGAGATCGATCGGCCTCAGATCCGCAAATTTGACCCTAACAGTGCTCCGATCCTGATCTACGGAGCGGCCTCGAGCCTTGATCCGATCGAGCTGCGGCGATTAATCGACGACCAGATCAGCTACCGTATCGAACAGGTTCCCGGCGTGGCGGCGCTCGATGTCTGGGGCGGCCTGGAACGGGAAATCCAGATCGAGGTTGATGCCGATCGGCTACGCGCCCTGCAACTCTCCCTGGACAAGGTGCGCACCGCGATCCGCGATGCCAATATCAGCCTGCCGGCCGGCACCATCGAGGCCGGCAATACCGAGATCCGTCTGCGTACTCCCGGGGAGTTGACCAGTGTCGATCAACTGCTCAACCTCGTTGTCGACCGCCGCGACGGCACACCCATCTATCTGAAGCAGGTGGCATCCGTCAACGACACCCACTCGGAGATAACCCGGATCGTCCGCATCAACGGCACCCCGGGCGTCTGGCTGGCGATCCGCAAACAGTCGGGCACCAACACGGTGGAGGTGGCAGAGCAGGCCAAGGCAATCGTCGATCAGATCAATCGCGATTTCCCGCAGATCAATATCATTCCGATCATCGACACCTCTGAATATATTCAACGTTCACTGGCCAATGTCGGCAGAACCATCGTCTTCGGCGGGGCGCTGGCCATCATCGTGCTGCTTGCCTTTCTGCGCAACCTGCGGGCCACCCTGGTGGTGACGACGGCCATTCCGGTGGCTATCATTTCCACCTTTGCGATGATGTATTTCGGCAACCTGACCCTCAATCTGATGACGCTTGGCGGCCTGGCGCTCGGCGTCGGGATGATGGTCGACAACTCGATCGTCGTCCTTGAGAATATCCTGCGACGCCACCAGGCATTGCAGGAAAGTCCGCGAGAAGCCGCGATCAAAGGCGCCCGGGAAGTGGCCGGAGCGATTATCGCGAGTACCTGCACGACCCTTGCCATCTTCTTTCCGATGCTCTTTGCCCAGGAGATCTCCGGGCTGCTCTTTCGCCAGCTTACCTATGTGGTGGCGTTTTCGCTGATCTGCTCGCTGATTGTCGCCCTCACCCTGGTGCCGATGCTCACTCGCCTGTTCCTGGAGATTCAGCAACACAGGGCAACGGGCGGAGCGATTAAAGCGCTGGCCGATCGGATGGCCGTCCTGCATGAACGTCTCAATGGCGTTTATGCAATGCTGCTTGACGCCGGTTTGCGCAGCCCGGCCCGAACCATTGTCATCGTTCTGGTCATCTTTATTTTGGTTATCAGCTTGGTGCCGCTGATCAGCACCGAATTCATGCCCGCTTCCGACGAGGGCGAGGTGCGGGTCGACCTGCAGATGGCCGGTGGAACCAGGCTGGAACTGCTCGATGAGACCTTCCGTGACGTTGAGGAGATCATCGACGGCTCGATTCCGGAAATGCGGGCCTGGGTGACCAACCTCGGTTCTTCCGGCGGCCGCGGCAACTCCACCGGCGGCAGTATCCGCATCTCTCTCGTACCGCTTCTGGAACGCGACCGATCAAGCGCCGAGGTTGCAGCGGATCTGCGGCAAAGGATCGGCACGGTTCCCGGTGCCGAGATCCGGGTTCGCGCCGGGCAGGGGATGTTTTTGCTGTCGCGGCTGATCGGCAGCGGCGGTGACGACAACCTGGAGATCGAGATTCGCGGCTATGATCTTGGCATCCTCGACCAGTTTGCGCAGACCGTCGAGGCGCAGATCAAAGACATCCCCGGAGTCACCGATACGCGGCGTGGCCGGGAGGAAGGAGTGCCCCAGACCCTGCTGGAAATCGACCGCGACCGTGCTGCCGATCTTGGCCTGAGCGTGGCGTCCGTCGCCCGCACCCTGGAGACCGCACTTTCGGGGACCAGGGCCGGGCAATTCCGCGACGGCAGCGGTGAGGATGTCGATATCCTCGTACGGGTCAAGGATGCAAAGCTGCTCAGCGTCGAAGAGCTGCTGACCCTGACCATCAACAACGAGGCCGGAGAGGCCGTATCGCTGCGCAATGTGCTGACCCCGCAGACCGGCATCGGACCGGTGGAAATCGATCGCAAGAACCAGCAACGACTCGTTGCCGTCAGCGCCAACGTGGCCAACCGACCGCTGGGCGAAGTGGCGGCGGAAGTGCAGGATCGACTGTCCAACATTCCGCGACCCCGTGGTTATGAAATCGTTATGGCCGGCGACATCGAAGAACAGGCCAAATCGTTCAGGGAAATGATGCTCGGCATCATGCTCGCGGTGATCCTCGTTTATATGGTCATGGCCTCGCTGTATGAATCGTTCCTGTCACCACTGGTCGTCATGTTCTCGGTACCGTTGTCCCTGATCGGCGTCGTGCTGATCCTGCTGCTGACCGGGACCACCTTTAATGTCCAGAGTTTTATCGGCTGCATCATGTTGGTCGGCATCGTCGTCAACAACGCGATTCTGATTGTCGACCGGGCCAACACCCTTTTTCGCGACGATGGCCTGGCCCTGCTCGAAGCCGTCAGAAAAGCCGGTCGCGATCGGTTGCGCCCGGTGCTGATGACCTCCCTGACCACGGTACTGTCCCTGTCACCGCTGGCACTCGGAATCGGTGAGGGCAGCGACATGCAGGCCCCGCTGGCCCGAACCGTGCTGGGCGGCCTGCTCAGTGCCTCGATGATCACCCTGATCCTCATCCCTGCCATTTTCCTGCTGTTCAACCGCCGTTTCGAACGCAAACGCGCCGGCTCCATCGCCCACCAATCGCCATGAAACCATCCGTCTCTATCCTCTTGTTATCCGCCAGCCTGCTCCTGCTCACCGGCTGCCTGAACCGGCCACCGCACCAGTCGCTCACCCGACCGGTCGATCTGCAGGCAGCAGTGCCGACGACACCCACCCTTGCGGTTGCTGCCGACAGCGCGTCATCAGCGGAGACCGTTGCCGAACCGTCAATATTCACCAGTGAAAACGGCCAACCGCCGCCCAACCTGTCTGCTGAAGGTACGCTCGATTTGTCGGTCGAACTGGCCGTGCTGACCGCCATCAGTCGCAACCGGGCACTGGCGGTCGAGTTGTATGCGCCGATCATCGCCGGCACCTTTGTTGAAACTGAACGGGCGGTATTCGACCCTGTCCTGTTCGCCGAGGCCGGCCTTGATACGTCCCGTGATCGCGCCTATGATACGGCGACGGATCGGTTTTTCTCCATTGACGGTGATCAGCTAACCATTCGCGGCGGGGTGGCCAAACGCTTTATCACCGGTACCGATGTCACGATGGACCTGCGCCACACCTACAATCGTCGCGACAACACCCAAACAACCGACGATACCAGGCTCGGCCTGAACCTCACCCAAGCATTGCTGCGCGATGCCGGTATGGCTGTCAATCTGGCCGGCATTCGCCGGGCCGAAGCGGCTGAGTTAGCTTCCGCCTATAGTGTCCGGGGGTTTGCCGAACACCTGGTGGCCACGGTGGAAGAGGCGTATTGGGATTACGCGCTGGCGCTACGCCAGGTCGAAATTTTCGAAGAATCATTAACACTGGCCAGACGCCAGCGTGACGACATCCACACCCGGATCAGTGTCGGCCAGATCGCCGAAACCGAAGAAATCGTCGCCAACGCCGAATTGGCTTTACGCGAACAACAGCTTATCGACGCCCGCAGTGCCCGGGAGCGGGCCCGGCTCAGCCTGCTGCGGTTACTGAATCCGCCGGCTGCCGATGGCTGGGACAGACAGATCAGCCTCAACGAGGAAATCATCGTACCGGAGATCAGTCTCGGCAGTGCGCTGGATCATGAAGCGCTGGCCGTGCGGCTACGCCCCGACCTCAACGAGGCGCGATTGCAGGCCCGACGCGGCGAGTTGGAAACGGTGCAGACCGCCAACGGCCTGCTGCCCCGCCTCGATCTCTTCATCAATCTCGGAAAAACCGGCTATGCGCGAAGCTTCGGTGGCAGCATTGAAGACCTCGACGGGACCGGTTATGATGCCGCCATCGGTCTGGGGTTTGAACTGCCGGTGGAAAACCGTGCCGCCCGGGCGCTGGATCGTCGAGCCCGGGCCGGTTACCGGCAGGCGCTGGACAGCGTCGAGAACCTCAAGCAACTGATCTCGCTTGAGGTCCGGGTCGCGTTGCTCGAGGTCGAGCGGAACCGGCAACAGATTGAGGCCAGCGCGGCGAGGCGCATCCTGCAGGAAGAAGTGCTGCGCACCGAAACGGTGCGTTTCCGGGTCGGCACAGCCACCGCCCTCGACGTGGCGCGGGTGCAGCGGGATCTGTTGGAAAGCCGGATCAACGAAGTTGCCGCGATCGTCCATTACCGCCAGGCTTTGATCAACCTCTATCTCCTTGACGGCACCCTGCTGCTGCGCCGCGGCATTCAGGGGCCGGGCGCAGCAGAGGTGGTGATTCACTGAAGGGCATTACTGCTTTGAGGCAGCGGCTTGCTCCCTATTGTTGATTCGGGCCAACACCCGATAGAGCCCTTGGGTACCGAGGTTTTCGTACCCCATGGCCTGGGCGACAATGTAAAACTGATTCACCAGCGCCAGCCCGGGCAGGCTCAGGTTCATCCGCTGCGCTTCGGCCAGGGCGATCCCCATATCCTTGACAAAATGCTTGATATAAAAGCCCGGATTGAAATCGCCCTTGGCGATGCGCCGCCCGAGATTATTGATCATCCACGATCGGGCCGCACCCTGGCCGATCACATCGATCACGGCATCCAGGTCCATGCCCATCCGCTCTGCATAGAGCAGTGATTCGACCGTGCCGATCATCGTACCGGCAACAAGGATCTGGTTGCACATCTTGGTATGCTGGCCGGCCCCGGCACCACCCATATAAGAGATATTCTCTCCCATTGCCTGAAACAGCGGCCGGACCCGCTCACACACCTCACGGTCACCGCCGACCATGATCGCCAGCGTCCCCTCGCGGGCGCCGACATCGCCACCGGAGACCGGTGCATCGAGTGCCGCCACGCCCTGCTTGCCGGCAGCCTCATAAATGGTCCGGGCCAGTTCCGGGCTTGAGGTAGTCATATCGACAATAATCGAACCGGCTTTGGCACCGGCCAGCACCCCCTGCTCACCAAGCAGGACGGTTTCGACATCCGGCGGAAAACCGACGATGGAAAATATGACATCGCAGTTCTGCGCCAGTTCTTTAGGCGAATCACACCAGTGGGCGCCGCGCTCGACCAGATTATCGGCCTTGCTCCGCGTACGATTATAGACAAAGAGTTGATGGCCGGCGCTCATCAGGTGCCCGCACATGGCATTGCCCATCACCCCGGTACCGATCCAACCGAGCTTCATTTGTTCCATGCTCCCCTCCTGTGCTGCTTCGTTTTCCTGGCCTTATTGCTTATTGCAGTTTGCCGGCGGCATCCCAACCGCGAAGCCGATAGTAGTCCTGCAGTAATTGCTCCATTTCCGCGGCCGTCAGGGAACCGCCCTCGGGCAGCACCTCCTTGTGCAGGCGTGCCGGCAGTCGATCATCTGCAGCAGTCAGTCCCTCACGCAGATTGAAGCGTCGGGTCATATCAGCTATGGTAGCCGCTTTTTGAACGAGAACCTCTTTGCTCGACGGCTGCCCGGTGGTCAGGTGGATGGTTTTCTCCAGTTCTTCCCAGCTGTAGAGATCCCGATAGAACCGGCACAGGACCAGGGTGTCGAAAATATTGAGCCGGTTCTCGTAATCGATCAGCATTGCCGCTTTGCCTTCGATTTGATCCGGCGGAATCATGCCGGCCAATTCGGGCTTGTAAAAGGTCGTGCGCAGGTGGCAGGCGCCGCGCGGCGCGGTGCCGAAGGTCAACCCCATGCCCTTGAGCTTGCGCGGGTCATAACCGGCCGGCTCCAGTCCTTTGACATGGATGGCGAGATCCTCGAGCCCAAAAGTCCGAGCCGCGGCGACGATACCGTCGGCCAGCACAGCGCCGACTCCACGGCGGGCAGCGATGGCCTCAAGGAGTGCCGCCGTCTGGTCGGCGTTGCCGTACTCGATCTCATAGTCAATACGGCCTTGCTCTTTAGCCTCCATCATCAGCCCGCAAAGATTGCCGGCGGTGATGGTATCCATGCCGAGTCGGTCACACAGATCGTTGAGATAGGCAACCTCCTCCATCTCTTTGATCATGCAAAGGCCGCCGAATGAGAAGATGGTTTCGTATTCGGGCCCCTCGAGCTTCAGGCCGGTATGTCGCCCTTTGCCGATCGTGGCGAGACGGCCGCAGGCCATGAAGCATTTGGCGCATGCATGCGCCTTGACGTCGTGTTCCTTGTGGTACGTCTCACCGCTGATCTGCTCCCAGTGCTCGCAGGATCCCTGGCTCCAGTATTTCGCCGGAAAGGCCCCGGTGTGATTCATCAGGCCGACCATCATCGTCGTCCCCATGGCACGATAGGCCTTGACGCCCGGATGCTCATAATTGGCCTGACTGAACGCTTTTGCATAGTCGGCCACCCCGGTGGGATCGGCGTAGACCCGCTTACGATCACCCTGGAAGACGATCCCCTTCACCAGCTTGGCGCCGAGCACCGCACCAACGCCGGTGCGGCCGGCACAGCGCCAGGTGTCATTGGCGATGATCGCATATTTTACAAGAGCCTCTCCGGCCGGCCCGATGACGAGGGCGCCTGGTTTCCCGTATCCGTCACGATTCGGGGCAAACCGTTTGAGCGCCTCCGCCTCGGCAGCAAAGGTTTCCATCCCCCAGAGATCGCCGGCCTCATGAAACTCGACACCATCGGGGTGAACGGAGAGGATCAATGGGCGATCGGCTGCGCCGGCCAGCAATACCGCATCGAAGCCGGCCGCATCGATCGCCTCCGGCGCCTTGCCCCCGGAGTACGATTCGCTGTAAAAACCGGTAAGCGGCGACTTGGTGAACACCCCATAACGGCTGCCGCCCCAGAGACGGCCGCCGCAGAACGGACCGGTAGCAATGATCAGGTGATTCTCCGGTCCGAGCGGGTCGACCCCGGGCGGATTTCGCTCCAACAGTAAATGGGTGGCCAATCCCTTGCCGCCAAGACTTTTCTCGAGCACCGTGTCCGGCAGATCCTCGATCGTCCAGGAACGATTGCCAAGATCAATTGTCAGGATACGATTGTAATAGCCGTGCATAACCATCCTCCCCCCGGCGCCGATGCACGGTTCGTGTCACGGCGATCGGTTTGTTTTCGTTTCAGCCGATCCGACCATCCCGGAAGATGACCGGAGGGGCATCTGAGCCTACTTCCCGCTGATTGCGGCAAAACCATCTTCAATGATTTTCAAACCCTTGGCCAGTTGCTCATCAGTGATCACCAGCGGCATCAAGAAGCGTATGACATTACCGTACGTACCGCAGGCGAGGATGATCAGTCCCTGCTCGAAACAATAGCTGACCAAAGCCTTCGTCTGTTCCGCGGCAGGCTCCTTGGTCGTCCGGTCCTTGACCAGTTCCAGAGCGATCATCGGCCCGAGGCCGCGCACATCGCCAATGATCTCATGGCGCTGCTGCAGCGCGACAAACCGCTCGCGCAGCGTATTACCGAGTGTTTTGGCACGGCTCAGCAGATCTTCGGATTCAAAAATATCAAATACCGCCAGGGCTGCCTCACAGGCAAGCGGGTTACCGCCATAGGTCCCGCCGATTCCTGATGGATGTACGGCATCCATGATCTCCTTCTTGCCGACCACGGCGCTGAGCGGCATGCCCGCAGCAAGGCTTTTGGCGGTCGTCGTGAGGTCCGCTTCCACTCCGTAATATTCCATCGCAAACAGGTAACCGGTTCTGCCGATACCGGTCTGGATCTCATCGGCGATCAGCAGGATGCCGTGTTTCTTGCAGATCGCTTCAAGCCTTTGAAAATATTCCTGCGGTGGTGTGACAAAACCTCCTTCACCCTGGATCGGTTCGAAAATAATGGCCGCGGTCTGCTCCGCCGCCACATGGTTGATGAAGAAATATTCGAGATGATCGGCACAGGCGACCTGGCAGGCAGGATAGGTCTTGTTGAACGGGCAACGGTAGCAATTGGCAAACGGCATCCGGTACACTTCGGGAGCAAATGGACCGAGACCGAGTTTGTACGGCTTCAGTTTCGAGGTCAAGGTCATACCCATCAGCGTTCGACCGTGGAAGCCATTGTCAAAGGTGATGATCGCCGGCCGTTTCGTGTAGTACCGGGCGATTTTCACCGCGTTTTCAACCGCCTCGGCACCGCTGTTGACAAACATCGCCGCTTTTGCCGCTGTGCCCGGCACAGCAGCGCACAATTTCTCCGCCAATCTGACGGCAGCGGCATAGGGAGACACCATGAAGCAGGTATGGGTGAACTTCTCCGCCTGGTCCTTGATTGCCTGAACAACTTTAGGATGAGAATGGCCGACGTTCATGACGGCAATGCCGCCGGCAAAGTCGAGATACTCCCGGCCCTCGACGTCGACGATCACCGCACCCCGAGCGTGGGAGACATAGATACCGGTGGCACTGGAAACTCCTTTGGCAAGATACGTGGAACGCAGTTCCTGCAATTGTGCATTGGTGTGTGTATTGGTCATCGACTCACCTCATGATTGAAAAAGTGGTTAGGCTAAGAGAACGTGCGGGTCTGTCATGCATGGTACCATATCTGCTCACTGAAATCCCCGCCAAGCACCATAAAATACATCACCTTGTGAAATTTCAATATCTTTCCAGGAGATTAAATCTTTTTTTTAGAGCTCTGCCGGCTACCACAATGTTTCCCAGGAAAATTCTTGACACCCCCTCTGGTGTCTGATATATCATCAATTGTCACGCACAAAATCCAACACAAATCCGATATGATCGGAGGCTTCCCGTAGAACTTCGTACTATGATCAAGCCAAACCTGTTGTCAAACTCACCACCCGCTCGAATGCCTCCGATCATTTTTTTATTCTCCTGCTGTTGCAGTACGCCACCGGGAATTGTTATATCGACATCGTTTCCCCCACCCAGCAAAACCATGTCACAGGAGTTGAGTCATGCCTGAAATCAAACTGAACAACCCGGTTAAGAACTTTATTCATGGAGAATGGGTAGAAGAAACCGGCGTTGAGATGGTGCCGGTCTTCAATCCGTCAACGGGAGAGCAGATCAGTGCTGTTCCACTGTCATCGGAAAAGACCTCTCTGGAAGCGGTCGACTCGGCCTATGGCGCCTACGATTCGTGGCGCCGGCTCTCGCTCGCCAAACGCATGGCTTATCTCTTCGATCTGCGCCAGGCAATCACCGATCACGAGGAAGAACTGGCGGTCATCATCGCCATTGACCAGGCCAAACATATTAGTGAAGCGCGTGGTGAGGTACGCAGGATCATAGAAATTTTCGAAATGGCCTGCACTATTCCGGCACTGCTGCAGGGTGAGACGCTCAACGGGATCTCGACAAACATTACCGGCCGGATCATCAAGGAACCGCTCGGGGTCTTCGGCGGGGTTGCCCCGTTTAACTTCCCGGCGCTGGTCTTTGCCTGGTTTGTCCCCTTTGCCATCGGTGTCGGCAATACCTTTATTTTCAAACCGTCCACTCAGTCACCGTTATTTATGCAGAAAATCGGTGAGCTATTCCAGGCCGTCGGCCTGCCGAAAGGCGTGGTCAACATCGTGCACGGCAACCGTAGTGTGCCCGGCACCTGGTATGAACACCCGAAAATGAGCGGTGTCTGCCTGGTCGGCTCGACTCCCACCGCCAAGAAGATGGCCGAAGCGTGCGGACGCGGCGGCAAGCGCAGCATGCTGCTCGGTGGCGCCAAGAACATTCTGGCGGTCATGGAAGATGCCCAGCCGGACGTGTTCATCGATAACTTTATCCATTCATGCTTCGGTTCCGCCGGCCAACGCTGCCTTGCCGGTTCCATCGTCGCGGTCGTTCCGGAAATCTACGATTCATTCCTCGAGAAGATGATCGCAGCCGCCAAAGGTATCAAAACCGGTGACGCCTGTGACCCGGATGTTTACATGGGCCCGGTGATCTCAGCTCAGGCAAAAAAGAAAATCGAACAATATATCGAGATTGGCCTCAAAGAAGGATCAAACCTGGTTCTCGACGGCCGCAATCCAGTGCTGCCTGAGAAAAACAAGAACGGCTACTTTGTCGGCCCGACCATCTTCGAAGGTGTCACCCCCTGCCGGACCATCGCCAAGGAAGAAATTTTCGGACCGGTCGTCTCCGTCATGAAGATCCGTGATCTCGACGATGTGCTCCAGATCATCAGGGCACAACCGTTCGGCAACGGTGCCTGTATCTTCACGCAGAACCAGTATTACACCGATCAGTTCATCGCAGAAGCCAATGTCGGGATGGTCGGCGTCAATGTCGGCATCTGTGCACCACATCCTTATCTGCCCTTTGGCGGTATCAAGGATTCTCACCTGGGCACCAACAAGGTGCAGGGCAAGGATGGCATCGACTTTTTTACCCAGAATAAAGTCGCCACCATTCGTGTTGCCCCACCGACCGGCCACTACACGGGTGGTGCTGCGACCGGTGCGCCAGCAGAGAAAAAGGCGAGCCCGGCCGTACGCAGTTGTGTTGCTCAGTAAACCCGAGAACTGGCAGGATAAAATATCAATCACACATTTTTATCGTGGGCTTTATTGATTTTTATCGAAAAAATACGGATAATAATCATGGCGCTTTTGGGCCTGATACAATACTGATACGTTTACTCCTTCCACACCGTTTCCTGAGCGCACCCAAGGAAGCGGTTCGAAGAGCACGAACCATGGGCGACGAGACCGTCTTCGTTCGCTCCGACAATCTTCCAGCAAAACCAGTGGCAACGACTTTGGCTGCCCATACCCATAACTATGCAGCGGTCTCCCCGCCGACGATCTCGTGTCGGCGGGAAACCTGATCACCTGATTCGGGGAATTTTTGCAGATAATGTCAAAGGTTAACACCAATCGACATATCTCTACCCACCTTCTGCCGGTTGCAATCGGCAGATCCGCTTTCTTTTTTCTCCGACCAGTCGTCATTGCCGCGCCGGCACCCTCTCCAGCCAACCGGCACGTGCTTGGATTGGCGCGGGCCACGCCGTTTTTAGAAAAACGAATACGGGGCAGTACCTGGTTGATACCTCCCTGCCGTGCACCGATGCACGACCGACGGCGAAACCCGCGCCCACTCGGGAGATCACCGTTCGTCAACGATTGATGATGCACGGTACAATCCGCGCCCATTGACATAGAAGGGAACCACCTACGAGAAAGGAGAAACCGTGAGTATTGAAATCATCACCATCCTCTACTTTTTAGTCCTGTTCTTCGCTTTGTTTCTCGGGCTCCCGGTCGCTCTCGGCTTAGGTGGAACAGCCGTCATCTTCGCAGCATTTTTCGAGCCCCGTTCGCTGCTGGCAATCCCCAGCGCCTTCCACTACACCCCGTGGAATCATGTCCTCGTCACGATCCCCCTGTTCCTGTTTATGGGCAGCCTGATCCGCTTTTCCGGTATTGCCGAAGCGGCCTATGATGCCGTCTATAAACTGATCGGTCATGTAGCCGGCGGACTGGCCATGGGTACCGTTGCGGTCTGTACCATTTTTGCGGCGATTACCGGCATCACCCCGCCCGCAACGATCACCATGGGCCAGATCGCCTACCCGTCGATGATGAAGTACCAATACAACCGGGCCATCGCCATCGGTTCCATCGGCGCCGGCGGCGCCCTGGGTGCACTGATCCCGCCAAGCGTACCGTTCATTTTCTATGGGCTGCTCGCCAAGGTGTCCATCGGCGGCCTGTTTCTCGGCGGTGTCCTTCCCGGCCTGATGCTCGCCTCGTTCTACATCATCTATATCGGCATCCGCTGTAAGATCCAGCCGCACATGGGGCCCGGCCTGCCGGCGGAAGAGTCTTTCACGCTTAAAGAGAAAATCGTTTCAGTATTCAATATCTGGCCGTTCGTGGTCCTTATCCTGATGGTGCTCGGCGCCATCTGGGGTGGTATCGCAACACCGTCTGAAGCCGCTTCTTTCGGGGCCGCAGGCGCCTGTCTGATCAACCTCATTTACCGCAAACTGACCTGGCAGGTTTTAAAGGATTCACTGGAGACCACGTTAAAGCTGTCCGGTATGGGCCTGTGGATTTTGATCGGCGCCAATATCTACCTTAACGTTTTCAACTCAATGGGATGCCAGGAACTGGTAACCAGACTCGTGCTCGGCATGCCCGGCGGTGAAAACGGCATCCTGCTGATGATGATGTTCATTATCCTGCTGCTCGGAATGTTCATGGACGACTGGGCGATCATCATGCTCTGCACGCCGCTGTATATCCCGATAATAAACGAACTCGGTATCGATAAACTGTGGTTCGGCGTCCTGTTTATCGTCAACATCCAGATCGCTTATCTGACGCCGCCGTTTGGTTTCGTGCTGTTCTGGATCAAGAGTATTCTGCCGCCTGATGTGACCATGGGAGACGTCTATCGGTCGGTCGGGCCCTTTATCGTTTTGCAGATTATCGGCCTCTCGCTCATCTTCTTCTTCCCGCAGATCGCCCTGTGGTTACCCAGCATGATGAACTGAGTCGAGATAGCAAGGAGTTGAAAACACTGAAAGGCAACGAACTATCGGCACCGCACGACCCATCGATCGCCTGCTGATATCGTATTCTTCAGGAAATATTGCCTGGCGGAGGAACGTATGAAGTTCTGGAACGTGGTACAAAAAATCATCGATTTTATATGCGAAGCAATGGGCCGGATCGGCTGGCTGCTTGTCTTGTACTGCATGATTTTCGGCGTCAGCGATGTCTATTTTCGCTACATCCTCAATTCACCATCGCTGTGGATCGCCACCACGCTGCAGGTGGCCATGGTTCTGATGGCCTGCATGGGCGGCGCCTATGCCCTGAACCATGATGCCTTCGTTAAGCTCGACCTGTTCTATGCACGCTTTTCCAAAAAGAAAAAAGCCGTCTGCGACATCCTTACCGTTCCCTTTTCCTTTCTGTTCCTCGGGGTATTGGTCTGGAAAGGGTGGGAGGCGGCCATGCTGTCACTCAAATTAAAACAGGTCACCCCGACGAGTATCCCGATCCCACTCTATCCGATCAAAATTTTGATCCCGATAGCCGGATTCATTGTCTTGCTCGTCGTCATTAAAAAGCTGGTAAACGATATAATTACGGTGTGCTCAAAGGCTGAGTAATAACTCGTCCAGCGACAGCAACAAACGGCACCGTCTTTTGTTCTGCTGCGAGACAAGTTATGGGGAGGGGGTTGATTGATCGCATTGACGCAACCTCTAATCTTTCGATGACAAACTGAAGAACAACAGGAGGGAAAACGCAATGAAAAAGCAGTCTATGAAGTTCCTGGCCGTGATGTCCGCATTCGGCATCATGTCCATGGCCGGCTCCGCACTCGCAGCGGATGCGTACGGTCCCCCGGACAAGGTAACGACCTTGCTGTTCCAGCCGTGCTTCGACCAGTCCGATGCCGGCTGGCCGCTCGGCGTCGTGCCGTGGATCAAGGCGGTTGAGGAAGCCACCCAGGGCACCGTCACCTTCAAACTTGAACCTGCCGGCGCCATCACCAGTGGTGACGAGGCGTTTGGCGCAACCATCGCCGGCATGATCGATGTCTACGCCGGTTGGGCCACCGTCTACGGCGGCGACATGCCGGAAGGCATGCTGGCCTTTGGCCTGGCCATGGGCGCCAATAACTGGCGTGATGCCTGGGCCGCCATGTGGGGTGATCCGAAGTACCGGATCGGCGATCTCGTTCAGGAAGCAGCCAAAGAGCGAAACCTGCGCTGGGTCGGTTGGACGAGTCAGGGCCCCAATGCTATGTTCACCAAATTCCCGGTCAATAAGCTGGAAGACCTGGCCGGCAAGAAAATGCGAGCCGGCGGCCCGCATGCACTCTTCCATGAAGCCATGGGCGGTGCACCGGTAGCCATGAGCGGTGGCGACATCTACACCGCCATCAAACTCGGCACCATCGACGGAACCTACTGGGATACCGGCGGAATCGACGACATGTCATTCCATGAGGTCATCAATTACGCCATCATGCCCGGCTGGTGCCCGGCGCAGCATCAGGAAATCTACATCAATCTCGACAAGTGGAATTCCCTGACGCAGTGGCAGCGCGACCAGATCGACAGCATCTTCATGCCGACCTATTTCGAGACCAGCCGTCTGCACTGGGAAGGTGTCGAAGAGGCACTGGAGATTCTGAAAAACGCCGGCGGCGAAGTCATTCACCTGTCCGAAGAAGAGGTGAAGCGAATGCGCGCGCGGTCGGTCGACGTGGTCTGGCCGAAAGTTGCCGAGAGGTCCGAGCGTAACGCCAAAGGCGTCGCGCTGTGGAAAGAGTTCCTGGAGGACATTGGCGAGTTATAAGTCGTTGTAGCAACGGCTTCTGCAGCAGATTTTCTTCAGTTTGTACGTGCAAGGCGCGTCCGGTCCTGCCGATTGAACGGCAGTCGGGCGCGCCTTTTGCTGTTTTTTTTAGGAAAAACCGATTGATTATCAACAAATCAGCTCGTTGCTGTCGGTCGACCTCCACGAGCCAGGCGTGCCTGGATCTCATCGATTACCGGCTCCAACTCGGCAACACTGTCGATGACATAATGGGCGCCGGCAGCCGTCAGCTGGCGGCGTGCACTATCCACCAATGCACTGGCGACACGGTCGTCGAGACGGGCGAATTCATCGTGAGACAGACCGCAGAGATTGCCGGTTCGGGCAACCCCCACGGCCCAGACACCGGCGTTGCTCGCGGTATGCATATCGATGATGGTATCGCCGACATTGACCACCGCCGGTGGGGGGAAAACCGCCAATCGTTCCATCAGCCGGAAGATCATCCATGGTGCCGGTCGACCGGCGGGAACGTCAGAAGCCGATAGTGACGCATCGGGTATATACCCCTGGGCAGCTGCCGCTCGGGCAACTACTTCCGCTGCCTCCCGATAATAGCCCGTTGACGCAGCAATCTTCAGACCACGCCGGCGCAACGACGCCACCGTGTCGACCACACCGGCGATCACCGTCCCATGGTCCTGCAGGGCGTCATCGAGCAGCGGTCCGAAGAGCTGATAGAGATCATCGATATCTTCGCTGGTCGACGCTCGCCCATGCCTGCAGCGCCAGGCTTCAGCAACTCGATCAATGGCCATAACCGCAGCGATGTGATCCCGTTTTGCCATGCCCATGGGCTCCCGCGCCTCAGCCATGGTAATGGTCACACCGCGCTTGCGAAACCCTTCAACAAACGCCGCTGCCGGTGCGCAGCAACCGTAGTCAACGGTCGTTCCGGCCCAGTCGAAAATAATCAGTTGGACGGTTTGTCCGCTCCCGGGTGCGTTCGACCGACTCATCGACCTAACTGGCTGTCAGGCAACGATGCCAACATTAGACGTGGACACCGTTTTCTTTATAAAACGTGTAAATGAAATCCTTCTGGACCTCAAAGGACCAATGGACATCCTTAAGAATTCTGGCGGCTTCAGCACCGTTGCCCCGTTTCATAGCTTCGATCAGGGTCTGGTGTTCAAGGCAATTGCGATACTCCCATTCCGCGATGTAATTCTTGCGCGGAAAGTCGTAGAGCCGATGTTTGATAGGCAGAATGAACTTCTTGAGCATTCCGTTAACGGAAATATCTACATAGACGTTGTGGAATTGCAGGTTGGTCTTGAAAAAGGTCGAAAAGTCGTTCGCGCTGATGTCGGCAAACATCTTTTCATTGAGCGACTCCAGTTGCTCAATGTGGTGGGGCCTTATCTTATCGATGCATTCCTCGACGATAAAGGCCTCGACCAGACCGATCGCATCGTAGGCATGACGGACATGCTCGAGTTCAAGTTTGTTGACCAGCACCCCCCGACGCGGGATGATGGTCACGAATCCTTCAAGCTCAAGGTGGATCAGCGCATCTCGGAGGGGGGTTTTACTGATGCCGAGTTGCTGGGCGATTTCGCCGATATTGATTGTCGACCCCGGCAACAGATCACCTTCATTCATCTGCCGGCGCAGATAGTCGTAGACCAACTCGCTCAGCGACGAATAATTCAGCGTCTCACTCATCGGCGACATGCCTCCTCCTGCACGCATTGACGTTATACTTTCCCGATCTGCATTTATGTCATCACAATCTAAACGATTCTGAGTACATGTCAAGCAAACAGGAAAGTATAACGCCGTCGAGGCCGTGCCACGCTCAGTTCAAAAATGTCTCAACTGGTGTATACTCCAGGCCAAACGCTTCAGCAACAGCCTGATAGGTAACCGCGCCGTGGATAACATTGGCGCCCAGTTTGATCTCGTCGTTTTCCTGCATTGCCTTCTTCCACCCTTTATTGGCAATCTGGAGTGCATAGGGCAGTGTAGCATTGGTCAAGGCGATGGTCGAGGTCCGCGCGACCGCCCCGGGCATATTGGTCACACAATAGTGTACGACGCCGTCGACGACATAGGTCGGATCGGCATGGGTGGTGGGCTTGGACGTTTCTGAACATCCCCCCTGGTCAATGGCCACATCGACGATCACCGATCCTTTTTTCATACTGGCGACCATATCCCGGGTGATCAATTTCGGAGCCTTGGCGCCGGGAATCAGCACCGAGCCGATCACCAGATCTGCCTTGGCCACATATTCGCGGAGCAACGCCGGGTTCGACATGATGGGCACACAATTGGCCGGCATGATGTCATCAAGATAGGATAACCGCTCGAGATTGGTGTCAAGAATATAGACCATGGCCCCGAGGCCGCAGGCCATCTTTGCCGCATTGTAGCCGACCACACCGCCACCGATCACCACTACGGTAGCCGGTTCGACGCCGGTGACGCCGCCGAGCAACACGCCACTGCCTCCCTGGGGCATTTCCAGGCATCGGGCGCCGACCTGAGTGG
Source organism: uncultured Desulfofustis sp. (assembly GCA_964608305.1). Classification (GTDB taxonomy): domain Bacteria; phylum Desulfobacterota; class Desulfobulbia; order Desulfobulbales; family Desulfocapsaceae; genus Desulfofustis. The sequence goes on from CAZSOA010000001.1 coordinate 37,957, forward strand.
CCATCCGTCCTGCCACCTCACTCATCGGCACGAGCAGCGGCAACGAGCCGTTTGTCTTTTTGATGGTCTCATAGGCTATGTTGACCGATTTCGCCTTGATCAGGGCACGAGTCTGCTCCTCGTCGGCAGCCAGGTGCAGATAGGTGAAGATGATCTGGTCTTCGCGGATCATATCGTACTCTGCCGGCAACGGCTCCTTCACATGCATGACCATGTCGCAGGCGCCGTAGATTTCCGCAGGAGTGGCGGCGATGGTTGCGCCGGCAGCGAGATATTCGGCATCCTCAAAACCGGCGCCGGATCCGGCACCGGTCTCAACGAACACCTGATGGCCGTTGGCAACCATGGTGGCAACACCGGTGGGAACCATACAGACCCGCTTTTCCATAACCTTGATCTCTTTTAATATCCCGACTTTCACGTGTATCCTCCATAGCTAATAAAGTGGACAGGTCGGCCCCAACACAGAGCAAGGGAAGCAGGGCCAGTGAAGCAGTTTCTTCATCTCCGGCTTGCTCAGATACCCATTTCTGCGGCCTTGCGAACCGTTGCAACAACCCGATCGATCTGCTCTTTGGTGATGGTCAGTGATGGAGCGAAGTTCATAACCGTATTGAGCCCGGTGATGCTGCTGTTGGTCCGGCCGACGATCACGTTTTGGGCAAAGACATTGCCGACGAGTTTGGCCATTTCGCCTTCCGATACCGGTTCCTTGGTTTTCTTATCGCGCACGAATTCAACACCGCAGAACAGGCCGACGCCGCGGACATCGCCAACCAGCGGCAGATCCAGCAACTCTTTGAGTTTATCCAGCAGATAGGCGCCTTTTTCACGAGCCTGTTCAATCAGGTTCTCTTCCTCGATAATCCGGGTCGTTTCCAAGGCCGCCGCCATCGGTCCGGCGCATCCGCCATATGTGCTGATATCGCGGAAAAAATCCAACCGCTTCGCCGGATCACTCGGATCATTGAGAAAAATTTCGAAAAGACGATCTCGCACCACCATCGCCGACAACGGCTCATACGAACTGGCCAACCCTTTGGCCATGGTGACGATATCGGGGTCGACGTCATAATGTTCATGGCCCCAGAACTTGCCGGTACGGCCGAAACCACAGACCACTTCGTCCATGATCAGCCAGACATCATGCTTCCTGCAGATTTCCTGAACAATGGGGAAATATTCCGGTACCGGCGGAATGATTCCGCCACCGGCGGTAATCGGCTCGACAATGAGCCCGCCGACGGTCTCCGGTCCTTCTTTGACGATAATGTCATCGATGACGCGGGCACAGTCGATAGTACAGTTCGGATACGATTTGTCGAACGGGCAGCGATAGCAACAGCAGTTGGGAAATTCGACAAAGCCGGGAACAAGCGGTTCGAAATGCTTCTTGCGCTCGATCTGGCCGGATGCGCTCATCGCGCCGAAAGTGGTCCCGTGATAGTCCCGATCGCGGAACATGATTTTGATCTTGTCCTTGCGCTCCGGCGCGATACGGGCCGCCTGGCGGATCAACTTGAAGGCCTTCTCGTTTGCTTCAGAGCCGCTGTTGGAAAAATAGACTTTATGGAGACGCGGCAGCTTCTCAAGCAGTTTTCCGGCAAACTTGATTGCCGGAACGTTTCCATAGGCACCGGCGAAGTACGGCATCTCCAGCAGCTGCTCATAGACAACTTTGGCAACCGATTCCCGCCCGTAACCGACAATGACGCTCCAGACCCCGCCGGACGTAACATCGAGAAATTCCCGCCCTCTGATATCGGTGATCATCAGGCCGTCGGCTTTGACCGGAATCATCTGCTCCGCTGTTTCAAAAACTTTGTGCGGCTTCAGGTGGTGCCACAAGAAGTCTTTATCGCCTTTGACGATCTCTTCGGTGTTGTATTGAAGCACATCTGATTTACTCATGACTCTCACCTCGTTTGATAGTAATACGGTCTTGCGGTATCGGCTTCTGCAGTGCCATGCGGATTCTTGTCACCAGACATGGTCGATAACCGTCTTGCAACGTCCGGATTGTAGCACGAATGCTTGGTTTCGTAACAAAAACCTTGGCAAAAACCAAGCAATTCTATTCGTTCACCGGTAAATCAGGATCTTGCATCTCGATGATGCCCCCGGCTTTGAAAAACCAACGACTGCCCAACGGTTCTCCTTCCAATTCAGCTTGATGGCGAGAGAACCGCCGGGCAACCCCACCCCGATCCGGGGGTCTTTACGCTTTCTGCTGCGGTCGCATATCGGCCGCATCGATACCGGCGACCGGAACCGGCGTTTTCATCGCATCTCGGCGGAACGGCTCTCCGAGTTCCTTGTTGACCAGCACTTCGATAAAGGTTGTTTTCCCCTGCTCCATCTGTGCCTTGATGGCGGCGTTGAGTTTCGCCGTCAGGTCCTCCATCGAGGTGGCTTGGGTTCCTTCCAGGCCGCAGGCACGGGCAATCGCGGCGTACGAAACATCGGTGTCAAGCTCGGTGCCGACAAAGTTATCCGCATACCAGAGCGTGGTGTTGCGTTTCTCCGCACCCCACTGGTAATTACGGAAGATCAGCATCGTAATCGGCGGCCAGTTACTGCGGCCGCAGACGGTCATTTCATTCATCGAGATACCGAATGCGCCGTCACCGGCCATACCGACGACCGGCACATCCGGACGGGCGATCTTCGCACCAAGGATCGCCGGAAATCCGTAGCCACACGGCCCGAACAGGCCGGGAGAAAGATATTTTCTGCCTTCTTCGAAGGTTGGGTAGGCGTTGCCGATGGCGCAGTTATTACCGATGTCCGACGAGATGATAGCCTCTTTCGGCAAGGCCGCCATGATCGCCTGCCAGGCCATCCGCGGCGACATCTTCTCCGGCTCGGTGGTTCGGGCCCGCTCGTTCCAGGTGGTACCCGGGTCGTCGGCCTCGTGAACGATGGTCTTGAGTTCTTCATCCCAGGCCGCCTTGGTTTTGGCGATCAGCGCTTTTCGCTCTGCCCGGCCGGCATCCCCCGCCGTTTTTGACAATTTGCCAAGAATGCCGCTTGCCACTTTCTTGGCATCGCCGACGATACCCACGGTAACCGGTTTGGTCAGACCGATGCGATCCGGGTTCATATCCACCTGGATGATCGCCGCGTTTTTCGGCCAGTAGTCGATACCGTAGCCGGGCAAGGTAGAAAACGGGTTGAGCCGCGTGCCAAGAGCCAGTACGACGTCGGCCTTGGCGATGAGTTCCATTCCGGCCTTGGATCCGTTGTACCCGAGCGGGCCGGCAAACAGCGGATGGCTGCCCGGAAAGGCATCGTTATGCTGGTAGCCGCAGCAGACCGGCGCATCAAGACGCTCGGCCAGGGCCATGGAATCCTTAATGGCATTACCGAGCACCACGCCGGCGCCGTTGAGAATGACCGGGAATTTCGCATCGGAGAGCAGCTTTGCGGCACGCTCAATGGCCTCTTCGCCTCCTCCGGGACGCTCGAACTCGATGATGGCCGGCAGCTCGATCTCGATAACCTGGGTCCAGAAATCCCGGGGAACGTTGATCTGAGCCGGGGCCGACGCCCGCTTGGCCTTCATGATAACCCGGTTGAGGACCTCGGCGATGCGGGCCGGCGTCCGTACCTCTTCCTGGTAGGCAACCATATCTTTGAACACCGCCAACTGCTCCACTTCCTGAAAACCGCCCTGGCCAATCGTCGCATTGGCAGCCTGCGGCGTTACGAGCAGGAGCGGAGTATGATTCCAATACGCCGTTTTGACCGGTGTCACGAAGTTGGTGATACCGGGGCCGTTCTGGGCAACGATCATCGACATCGTGCCGGAGGCCCGGCTGAAACCATCGGCCATCATCCCGGCGTTGCCTTCATGGCCGCAATCCCAGAAGGTGATACCGGCTTTGGGGAACAGATCGGAGATCGGCATCATCGCCGAACCGATAATACCGAACGCATGCTCAATCCCGTGCATTTGCAAAACTTTGATAAACGCTTCTTCCGTCGTCATTTTCATGGTAGCCATAGCAACCTCCCCTGAGATGATGGTTGAGAATTTCTCACGTACGAGCAACAACCGATGGACGCTTCCGCCGCAACACGTTTCGCGCTGGATCGAAGGGGTCAGCGGCTCTTTGCCGAACTATTATGCGGCGGCAGCCCCCAAGGCCTGAAACCAACCCGCAAACTGGCGAAACGTGGTCGTTTGTGCCGCTTCTTTTTTACTGATACATCAAATACCAGGGCCGTGTCAATACAATTTTCACGGTCGTTTCCAACGGTCGGGACAGACTTCTGTAATCTTCTTTTATGTCAGGATGTTTTCATAAACATACGAGAATAACAGAAGTGAGATTGTTCCGCTTTCCAGCAGCTGATCGTTGTCCAGAACCTGCCAAGACGACTCCCAGCAATGGTCCGCAGAGAGTGGCGAAAAAATACCGCCGACAATGAACCATTCGTCTTGAAACAAACACTCAACAGACAACAGACTCCACTGACAACCCACATCACAGGAGACCAGCCATGAAACCGTCAACAACAATCTTTGCCATGCTCATCGCCCTTTCTATCGTAATCGGCGGTACCACCGATGAGTGTGCAGCCGAAGTTAATCTTCACTCCTGGGATGAAAATGGCACCCACTGGATTTTCACCATTTATGATGATGGGTCGATGTATGAATGGGCCTATTACGCTGATGGACGAATAGAAGGAGATGAGATCGGACGGGACGACGGTTCCGACAGTGGTTCATCAGGTTCAAGGACGACTGCCGATGATATCAAGGACCTTGCCCGCCGCTCCTATCACGGCAAATTGAGCAAGGGTGTGCAGACGAACAATCCGTTTGCAATCAAGCAAAGCGGCAGCGGCAAAGGGCTCGCACCGCGCTGGAACCCGCCCGGACGGCACTCGAGCGGAGTCGACGGCACAACCGGCTCGGGGCCGGGCAGCAACGGCGGCGGTACCGGTGAATGGTTCAAGGCAATGGCGAAAAAAGGCAACAGCGACGACGGCGACAACGATTCCGGCAAAGGCCCCGGAAAACGGCCGGAACTCGGCACCAACGGTTCAATCCGGCCGGAACGGGTCAACCCGGTTCCGAACCTCCATCAGCACCTGCGTCAATCGATAGCCGACTCCCGAGCCCTGCGTCAACAGGTCCCCGCCACCGGCGCCAAAGGAACCAAAAACCTGACCACGGTGACCAGCCAGGCACATGAACTGCAGCGAAAGAATACATCGCTGAAAAAGAGAGGAACCGAAACGCCGGCCGGAAAAACCACGGCGAGTTCCCTTGGCGTCAAAACCAAACAGGGACAACAACTCCAGACCAGCACGGTTGCGCCACCAGCAGCCAAACGAACCGTCGTTGTCCAGCAATTTGACCGCCGGTAAAGCCTTTGAAAGGAACGAAGATACGGTCAGCGGATGGACACGGGTCCGTTTTCGATGGCCACCGCCACAGAAGAACCATCAGGGCCCCGTGGGAATCATTCCACGGGGCCCTGATGTGAAGAAGAACCGCTGATTTCAGCGGATGTTCGTTGGCTCCCCCTGGTAAACGCACTCAAGAACTTGTTTGACGAATCGTCGAAGACCTAATCTGACACTATTCTGGTGGCCCAATGCGAGTTAAAAGATGGCTTCCTCGACAATAATTAATCGATAGATCGTAAAAAGACGTCAGCCGAGACTCCAGCGGAAATCTGCAGCGGGGATACCCAACACGACTAAGCAACACGGGTAAAGACAGCCAGCAATCTGGGGTTCGTTTTCGGTGATACCGATACCCATTCGAGATCCCCGCATGCTCATTGACGATCCAACAGAAAGTTTGGGGACCTACCCGACTCACCCGGTTCGAGACGATCTCCACAAACTGGCGTCTTCCTTTCGACCCGGCGAATGCGAATTGCAAGCTATACGGTCTGGCGGCATTCCGACGGCTTTTGTAACTATTTTTCTTGAATAGCGTTTATCTGTAATCGTATTTTACTCCACAAACTCGTTTTTTGAGGACTATCCGGCTTGATCCTGTCCCAAGCGCAAAAACTATTTTCTTGAAAACATCCGATATTGTAACTATAAATTATGAATTATTAAACTATTTAATCATTTTTTGAGATCCGTAACGATTTTTGAGTTGTGATGATAGTGGAGAGGACCCGACACCGGTTGGCAGGCTATGCGTTTCTGATAGAGCGATACACCGTGAGCGCTCTACCGAACTGGCACTCGTCCTCAATCAGCCCGACGGGCGCGCTACGCTCGACCATTCAGGATGGGCTGGTGGAATCGGTCTATCCCTCGTCCTACTGGCCCGGAGACGGGACGGGAAATCATCTGGAGTTTGCCCTCAAGTATGACGGCGTCAATCTGGGCATCTTGTCGGCCCTTTTTGATGTGCTCCCAGCAGACGAGATAGCGGCCTGGATCAGCTCAAAACCGACCGGGAAATACACCCGCAGGATCTGGTATCTGTATGAATTGCTGACCGGACGGGAACTCCCGCTGCCGGATCTGACCAAAGGGAATTACGTTGAGCTGCTTGAGCCGGACCGCTACTACACCGCAGCCCCCGGCCGGCGCGTGCAGCGCCAGAGAGTCGTCGACAATCTGCTTGGCGGGAGATATTTCTGCCCCATCGTCCGGCGTACCGAAAAGCTCGCCATCATGGAAGGAATCGACCTGCGGAAACGGTGCGAAGAGATCGTAACCTCCTATCCACCGGAGTTGCTCAGACGAGCACTCAGCTACCTGTACCATAAAGAGACCAAGTCCTCGTTCGAAATCGAACACGTCAAGCCGAGCGCCTCCCGGACAGAGAAATTCATCGGTTTGCTGGAGATGGCCGAACACAAGGATTTTTGCGAGAAGCCTCTGCTGATCGACGTGCAGAACCGCATCGTCGATCCCCGATTCCGAGACATGGACTACCGGACCAATCAAAACTACGTTGGCCAGTCTGTTTCCTACCAGAAGCAGCTCGTGCACTATGCCTGCCCGAAACCCGGTGACCTCCCGGAACTGATGGCGGGACTGCTCGCTGCTCATCACGTCATGAAAGATGGTGCGGTCCCTGCCATTATCCATGCCGCAGCCATCTCCTACGGATTCGTCTTCATGCACCCCTTTGAGGACGGCAACGGCCGTATTCACCGGTTTCTCATTCACAATATCCTGTTCCTGCGCGGCGAGATCCCGAAAGGGCTCATGTTCCCGGTCTCTGCCGCCATGCTGAAAAATCCGGCGCTTTACGATCACTCCCTGGAAGCGTTTGCCAACCCGTTGATGCGGCTGGTTGAATACGAACTGGACGATCTCGGGCAGATGACTGTGCCGGATGCGACCGGACCTCTGTACCGATACATCGACATGACCGCTCAAGCGGAGGCGTTGTATGAATTCGTCAAGCTCACCATCGACCACGAACTGGTGGAAGAACTCGATTTTCTGGCGAATTACGACAAAACCAAGCAGGGTATTCAGGAGATCGTGGACATGCCGGACCGCCTCATTGATCTTTTTATCCAGCTCTATCTGCAAAACCATGGGCGCATTTCGGCGAGAAAAAGGGAATCGCATTTCGGATTTTTGACCGATGACGAGGTGGCCGACATGGAAACGGTCGTCAGGAAGGGGTATGCGGGAGGAGGTAGCTCAGAATTCTGACCTGTCGACAATGGAATGTAGCTCTTTTTCACGAAACATGTGTCGGCTGCGACAGGTCCCTGGCAGAAAGAGCAGGGCCTCCAGAATGTCCGGTGCCGGGCGCACAAACAAGAAACGGCCCGTCTTCCGCAGAAAACGGGCCGTTTTGATAACTGGCTCCCCGGGACGGACTCGAACCGCCGACAGGGTGGTTAACAGCCACCTGCTCTACCGACTGAGCTACCGAGGATTATATCGTGACGAGATACTCTGTCTTGTACCGCAGAACGGCCTAGAATTCAAGCGACAAACTGCGTGCAGTCAGTCGCCCCAATCTCGTAGGGCGAGAATATATCGGGGTGCCTGTCGGGTGTCAACGTTTTTTTCCCGATGGCCTGCACCCAGTGACGCGGTACCCGAGGTTATGCGCACATTTCATCAGGTGACGGCGAAGATGGTGTGTTCACAGAGGATCTTGACACCGATCAAAATCAGGATGATGCCGCCCGCGATCTCGATCTTTTTCTCGAAAAAGTGGCCAACCCGCCGACCGAGAAGGATGCCGAGGTAGGAGAGGAGAAAGGTCACCACCCCGATAATGAGCGCCGGGGTGAGGATGGTAATGTTGAGCAGGGAGAAACTGAGCCCGACCGCCAGGGCATCGATACTGGTGGCCATCGAGAGCAGAAACAGCCGGCCACCGGTCATGCAGAACTCGTCGCAGTGATCCTCTTCCAGCTGAAAAGATTCGTAGATCATCTTGGCGCCGATCGCGACCAGCAGCACAAAGGCGAGCCAATGATCATACGCGGCTATGTACTCACGAAAGCCGATACCGGCCAGCCAGCCGATCACCGGCATGATCCCCTGGAACAGGCCAAAAGACAGGGCGATGGTCACCGTCTGACGCAGTCCCATGGCGGTAATGGTCACGCCGCTGGCCACCGAGACGGCAAAGGCGTCCATGGCCAGACCAAAGGCGATCACCAGGGTGGAGAGGAAATCCATGAACGTGTCGTTTCCCTTCTCTTGGTCAAGAGGACCAGAAACAACAGGCGACAGAGTACCTCCTGTCGCCTGTTGCCATCTCGTGCCCCGCTCGAGATCTTTGCGTCAGTCTCTTCGTCCCGTCAGTTGCCGAAAAGACCCTTGAGCGATTTCATCGCCTCTTCCATTTTCTTCTGATCCTCAGGAGATATCTCTCCCTGCGGCCCCATCAGCATCGATTTGTTGCTCTTTTTGAACCCTTCCGGATCCTTGAGCATGGCTATCGTCTGTTCGGCCATCATCTGCGCCATCTGATCGGCCTCGGGGTCCGGTTGCGGTTCGATCCCGGCCGGGAACTGGAAGTGCTGTTCATCGACCGGGTCCTCACTGATGGAAGTGGCCTCGCTTTTCATGGTGACGCCCATCATGGTGGAATCGGTGAGCAGCGGGATCGACGTATTGTGGATGGAATAGACGGTTACCCCCATCATGGTCGTCCGGTCGCAGGGGTAGCCGAGGATGTCCTGCGCCTGCTCTTCCACCGTCCCCTGCATACCCTGCATGATCGACATCCCCATGGTCCGGGCATTCTCGTTCACCGTCTTCTGCTCCGCCGCGGAAAGCTTCTCATACTCCGCCACCATCAGTTTCTGCGGGTTGACCGATTTGCTGCCGGTTTGCTCCTGCAGGTCAAAGGTGTAGATCCAATCCGGGGTGGTGATCTCCACCTGCTTGGTCTGCATGGTCATACCGAGCATCGACGTACTGGCGGTTCGATAGCTGGCGGTCCGCTGCCCGTGGTCTTTGATGTAGAGAATCTCTTCGCCATTCTCCATGCCGCTCAGTCGGTAGACAATGGTTGCCTCGGCAAACGGCGCTTTCTGTTGCCACGGGTTGGCAGCGGCCGTAAACGGCAGCAACAGTGCCAGCAGCACCATAATCAGAAATCTTCTTCCACGTTTCATCACTCCTCCTTCACCGATCCGGCGAACAGACCGGCACATTCCTTGACTCCGTTATAAACCGTCTCCAAACGGCCTCTCCAGACCCTTTCCAACCACCCTGAAAGGGTTCTTTATCCACTATTTCAAATTCTTATAGATAATGACCGAAAAATCGTTCACGTGCTTTTCCGGCGCTTTCTACCTTCTTGCGGCAAGCTCGTTGAAACAGTGAGCGGCCGTTATCACCTGCTCATCGTCCAGGTAAAAATGTGGAGCAACCCGCACATAACCGGCCCGTTCGGTAACGATCACATTCCGCCGCGCCAATTGTTTGACCAGGGCCCCGGCCTCCCGCTCCACGTCGATGCTGAGGATGCCGGAGCGATGCAGCGCATCGAAGCACAGCGGTCGATAGCGTTCGCGATCCAGATGGGCGAGAAACAGATCCTGCAGGCGAAAGACCTCATCCCGGATAGCCTCGATCGAATAACGATGAAAGATGTCCTCGACGATAATCGCAAAGGCGGCCACGTGATCCCAGGGAAGGGTCGAATACTCGAACAGCCGGCCATCGCTGAACGGATTCCAGCGATGATCGAGATAATCGAACTGCTGGCGCATCATGCCCGGCCCGGCCAGCACCGGCGTCAGTTTTTCCCGCAACTCCTCACTGGTATAGAGGACCGCTGCCCCTTTCGGCCCCAGGAGCCACTTCCAGCCGGAGGCGGCAACCGCCGAGATACCCCAGGCCTCGGGGTAGAGCGGCAAGCACCCGAGACTCTGAGCGGCATCAACGACCAGGTCGATACCCCGCTCCCGGCAGAAAGAGCCAAGCGCCACCAGATCGGCCGCATAACCGCTGGTGAACTGGACGTGGCTGATGGCCACCACCCTCGTTTTCGGCCCGCACACCCGTTCCAGCTCTTCGAGCGACCAGCCCATCGGCCGCTCTTCGGCAGCAAATGGATCCAGCGGGTTCCGGTTGGGCAGCAGAATCAGCTCGGCACCGCGCCGTTGCTGAATCACCCAGGGAAAGTGGTTGCTCGGATACTCATGGACATAACTGATGATCTGATCGCCAGGCGCAAAGGGATAGCCGTTGGCCAGTTGGCCGAGGGCCTCGGCCGTGGAATGAACGAAGGAGACCTGTTCGGGGCGGGTGCGCATCAGCGCGGCAAAACCATCGCGAAACCGGGGCAGCAAATCGATAAAGGTGGAGAGCGCGGTCAAACCTCCTTCAACCATGCTCTGCTGAAACCCGGCAGCGGCAGATGCAGCACCGATATAGAGCGGGGAGACGGCGCAATGACTCAAAAAGCAATAGCGGTCCTTGACCGGAAACAGCGCCGTCGATTTCTCAAACATCTCCCTTCCCCTCCGAGGACAGCTCATAGGCGGGACTCACCACCCGTTTCTCCAGCCGCTCTTGTCGCCACGTGATCGTTCGTCAAACGCATTCTGTGTCATTGTAAAACAAAATCCTTTGAAAACAATCTGCCAACGTGAAATAATGAAACAAATACTTATATTATTGGTCAGAAACCGATGGCTTTTTCCGCCGCCGGTTTGCCTTGCAGAAGAGAAAAGAAACGGACAACCCGGTTTGGGGCATTTCCGACATCTTTCCTGCACGCTCCCGAGACCCCGGGCCGGTTTGCTCCATGAGCTGAGGTATGATGCAAAGGAGGATACCCATGACCCGCGCCACCGATATCATCGAATCGTCCGATATCAGCATCCCCAAACTCTTTGCAGAACGAGTCAGGCGCAGCCCGGGAAGTCCAGCCTATCATCATTATGTCAGAAAGGAAGAGCGCTGGCACAGTTTGAGCTGGTCCGACACCGCCGTCCTGGTCGACCGCTGGCGTGCCGGCCTGCAAACGGAGGCGCTGGGCCGCGGTGATCGGGTCGCCGTGCTGCTGCCCAACGGAATCAACTGGGTCTGCTTCGATCTGGCGGCGCAATCTCTCGGTCTGGTGGTGGTTCCTCTGTACGCCAACGACCGGCCTGACAATATCATCTACATCCTGGAGCAGACCGAATCCCGGGTGCTTCTCTGCCTCGGGCCATTTTTCCGGGAACGGCTCGCCATGACCCTGGGGTCCCTCCAGACGCTGCAACGCATCATCCTCGTCGAGGAAGATCCGGACTCTGCCCCTGCGCCGACAACCGACTCCCGCGTCCTCGAACTGGACACCTGGCTGCCCGTGGACGGCCAGCAATCGGGAACGCTGCCGGCGGCCGAAGACCTGGCCACCATCGTCTACACCTCCGGCACCACCGGTCGACCGAAAGGGGTCATGCTCAGCCATCGCAACATGGTGAGCAATGCCGCCGCCGGCTTGAGCTGCATTCCCATCTATCCCGACGATCTGCTCCTTTCCTTTCTGCCTCTGTCCCACATGCTGGAACGGACCGCCGGCTATTACCTGCCGATGATGGCCGGCGCTTCGGTGGCCTATGCCCGGTCGATCCAACTGCTTTCCGACGACCTGGCCGAACGGCAGCCGACGGTGCTGGTGGCCGTGCCGAAGATCTTTGAAAAGCTGCACAGCAAGATTCGCATCAAACTGGCCGAGGAATCCCCGGCAAAACAACGGCTGTTCAACCACGCCGCGGATATTGGCTGGCGCAGCTACCTCCGCCGACAGGGACGAGCGTCCTGGTCGCCGGACCTGCTGCTGCACCCCCTGCTCGATGCCCTCGTCGGCCGCAAGGTCAGGGGCCGACTCGGTGGCCGGCTGCAGGTCGTCATCAGCGGCGGCGCCGCCCTGTCGTTCGAGGTGGCCCGTACGCTGATCGGGCTTGGTATCACCATCTATCAGGGCTATGGGCTGACCGAGGCCAGCCCCATCATCAGCGTCAACCGCATCGAAGACAACCGGCCGGAAGGTGTCGGCCGGCTGTTGCCGGGTCTCAGCGCAAAAACGGGAGAGTTCGATGAACTGCTGGTCCGCGGCCCCAACGTGATGCTCGGCTACTGGCGAAACCCGGAGGCCACGGCGGCGGTGCTCGACGCCGAAGGCTGGCTGCGCACCGGTGACACCGCCCGGATCGAGGACGGCCATCTGCGGATAACCGGTCGGCTCAAGGAGATCCTGGTTCTGAGCAACGGGGAGAAGGTGTCCCCAACCGATGTGGAGACGGCCATCGCCGCCGACCCCCTTTTCGAACAGAACCTGGTCATCGGCGAAGGACGCCCCTACCTGACCGTGCTGGCGGTCCTCAATGCGGAATTGTGGCAGCAACTGGCCGCCCAGATGGGGGTGCCGGCGGACGAGACGTCACTGGCCGACCGCACCATCCGCGCCATGCTGCTCAAACGGATCGAGGGGTGCCTCAAGCATTTTCCCGGCTTCGCCTGGATCAAAGATATCCATCTCAGCCTGAAACCGTGGACCATCGAACAAGGGTTTCTGACACCGACCATGAAGCTGCGGCGTAAAAATATCCTCTCCGCCTTCCACGACGAGGTTGAACGACTCTACCAGGCGTAACCGGATGACTGGCTGGCGGCACGATCCCGCGGACGAGGCTCACTCAAGACGCTGAAAGCTCCGCATGAAGCGGCGGTCGATCCAGTCCTTGATGAAAAAGGCGAGACGACCGCCGAAGAGGATCGACCATTTGTAGAAGATCCCGGTACCATCCCCGAGGTTGAAGATCAGCAGATAGCTGCCGCCTGGCTGAAAGGGTCGCAACGGTTCGCCCCGCAAGGCTGCCAGCAGGTTGTCGGCCAGCACCGAATTCTGCCGTACGGCGTACACTCCCACCTTGTCGAGCGGCTGATCTGCAAAGGAGATGCAATCACCGCCGCCGAAGATCGTCGGATAACCGGTGCTCTGCAGAAACGCATTGACCAGCATACCGCCATCCGCACCGATCGGCAGCCCCGCCTCGGCGAACAGCAGCGACGGGCGAACTCCCACGGCTACGAAGATAACGTCGCAACGATGCGCCTCGCCATCCGCATCCTCAAGTCGACCGGCGCGAATGGCGGTGATGCGCCGCCCCTGACGGATGTCGATGCCGCGCACCTGCAGCGAAGCACGGGCGCGGCGGCGCACCCCCTCCGGGTGTCTGGGCAGCAGATCACTGCCGGGAAAGAGCGTGATCGACAGCGGCTTCATCCCCGGTTGCCTGCCGACCCGCCAGACGTTGCCGGCAATCTCCACGGACGACGGGCCGCCGCCAACCACACCGATGCGCACCGGCTGTCGTGATCCCAGCTCGATGATGCGTTGGCGCGCCGCCGCCAGCCGTTCGATGGGCTTGACCGGAAAGATGTCGTCCGACGGCCCGTCCACCATCTGCTCCGGGACGTGACTGCCGAGATTGCAGGAAAGCAGGTCGTAACCGATTCGCTCGCCTGAATCCAAGAGCACCGACTGCTCCAGCGGATCGATGGCGGTCACCGCCGCCCGGACAAACCTTCCGCCGAGCTTCTCGGTCAGCCGCCGGGTGGCAAAACGTATCTCTTCGGGACGATAGAAACCGCCGAGCATACCGGGCCCCATCCCGGAATAGTAATGGTAATCTGAAGGACCGATGACGGTCACCCGGTATCCGGCACCGACGAAAGCGCCGATCCGGGACAGGGCCGTCAAGTGAGCATGGCCGCCACCGGCAATGATCAGATGCTTGCTCATCATCTCCTCCCGGAATCTTCCGGCACAACCGCAATCGTGTCAGACCAGGCCGCGCTGCCTCCGGACAGACTGATCACCTGAAAACAGCTTTTACCGGCCAGCACCCTAAATGCCACAGTAACGGAGCAGGAACAGGGCAAGCAAATAGGTGACAACCGACAGCAGCGTCGACAGCATGATGATCGATCCCGACAATTCGGCATCGGATTTGAGCTGTTGGGCCATGATATAGGCGGCTGTCGCCGTCGGACTGGCCGCCAGGACCACGCCGACCCCGAGTTCCATGCCACGAATGCCCAACAGCAGTAATACCGCACCAGTGAACAGCGGCATCCAGAAGATCTTGATGCCGCAGGCCAGCAACGCCTTGGTAATCTCGCCGCGCAGATTCGCCGGAGAAAAAGACGCTCCGATGGAAAGCAGGGCCAATGGCAACGACATACCAGTCAAGATATCGAGCGCCCGATCCAACACCAGCGGCAACGGTATATTGAAAAAACTCCAGGCGATGCCGACAAACGAAGCGATGATCAACGGGTTGAAGATGAATTGGGCCGCCCAGAACGCCTTGCCGAATTGACGATCCTGACCCTGTTGCGGCAACAGCAGGGACAAGACGGCCAAGGCGTTGAGCAACGGCACAAGGAAGCCGATCAGGACACCGGCGATGGCAAAACCTTCGGTGCCATAGGCGTTGAACGCTATGGCCAGGCCGACATAGGCGAGGTTGCCGCGAAACGCACCTTGGGTAAAAGCTCCGCGTGCCGTCACCGGGTAACGGCGCAGCACGGTATACAGGTAGCTGATGGCAAACACTGCAACGATCGAAAAGACCATGCCAGCCAGCAGCCGCGGATTGAAGCTCGAGGAAAAATCGGCGGTGGCGATCTTGTAGAACAGCAGGGCCGGCAACGCCACGTAATAAATCAATCGGTTCAGTTGAAAAAGAAAAGCGCTGTCCACCAGGCCTGAACCTTTCAGGGAAAAACCGAGTCCCACCACGAGAAAGACCGGCAGAACGATCATCAGGATATCCACCAGCAGCTGCATGTACGCCTCTCCCCTGTAACAACGGCGCCGGGACTCGTCGGCTCAGCCCGCTGTCCCAAGTGCAAACGTTTCTCACCGTTTATTCCAATGCTTCTTCTTTGTCAATTGATGACAAATGCCGTATCATCAGCCTATCACGCTCGCCCCCTCAACCTCGGAGGAAAAGATGATTCCATTCGCCCCGTATCGCCCGCCGTCATTCGATCAGCCGCCGCTCTGCGACAGCCCCCCCGCCCGGTTGGAGCCGGCTCCTGCCGACGGCATCGCCCCCGAGCGGTTCCATGCCACCTCCAATTTCCCCGAATACGTCAAGCTGGACGGATACGGCTGGACCATCGCTCCACAGAGCCGGATGGATGCGGTCCTGGTCGTATCGGCTGGTGCGGTGCAGGTCGTGGAGCCGCGACGGTTGCGACGCGGCGATCTGGTGGTGGTCGGACGGACGGAAAACGGCGAGGAAGGGATTTTCGTCCATCCGGATGGCTTCGATCGGCCGGAAACGGCTTCCGACAAGTTCACCTTTCGCTCCCGGGGCACCCGAGAAACCCCGTTTTCCCGATCCTACGACGAATTGTACCAGATCCTGCGCCATGACCGGGAGCATGGTCACATCGTCTGGGTCCTCGGACCGGCCGTATCTTTCGACAAGGACAGCCGCAACGCCATGCAGGGACTGATCGAACACGGTTATTGTCATGCCCTGATGGCCGGGAACGCCCTGGCCACCCACGACCTGGAAGCGGCCCGTTTCGGCACCGGCCTCGGCCAGGATATCTATACGCAAAACCTGGTCCCCCTGGGCCACTACCACCATCTGGACGTCATCAATGCCGCCCGGGCGGCCGGCTCCATTGGCGCTTACCTGCGTGACGCCGGGATCACGAACGGCATCATGCATGCCTGCGAGCGGAAGAACATCGCTTACGTGCTGGCCGGTTCGATCCGCGACGACGGTCCATTGCCCGGGGTTATCGGTGACGCCTATGCGGCCCAGGATGCCATGCGCGACCATGCCCGGCGCGCCACCACGGTCATCGCCATGGCCACCCAACTGCACAGTATCGCGTTCGGCAATATGGTGCCGAGCTATCGCGTCGAAGCGGACGGCACGGTGCGCCCGGTTTTCTTCTTCATCGTCGACATGTCCGAGTTCAGCGCCGACAAGCTGGCCAACCGCGGTTCGGCACAGGCCCAAGCGATCCTGACCAACGCCCAGGATTTCATCGTCAATCTGTGGAACAACCTGAAATCGTGATGGCCACCCAGAAGATCAGGATCATCGGCGTACCCATGGATCTCGGACAGCAGCACCGTGGTGTCGACATGGGCCCGGTGGCGATCCGCTATGCCGGCCTGTCGACCGCCCTGCGCGGTCTCGGTTATCAGACCGAGGATATGGGCAACGTCACCATCCCCGGCCACTACACGCTGACCGGGACCAGCTACGCGGAGCGCCTGCCGCTCATTTGCGAGGCCTGTGAGGCCACCTATCAACAGGCTCGCGAGGCGGTCCAGTCGGCCACCATCCCGGTGTTCCTGGGCGGCGATCATTCCGCCGCCATCGGCAGTATCGGCGGGGTTACCCACGATCGGCCGGCCGGAGTCATCTGGATCGATGCCCACGGCGACTTCAACACCCCGGAGACGTCGGAGACCTGCAACATTCATGGCATGGCCCTGGCCATCCTGCTCGGCAAGGGCCCGCCCGAACTGGTCAACGCGGGCCGGCCAGGCGCCAAACTGTGCGGGGACCAAGTGGCGTTGATCGGCGTTCGCGACCTGGACCGGCGGGAAAAACAACTGCTCCGGGAGTCGGGCTGCACCGTGTTCACCATGCGGGATATCGATGAGATTGGTATGAGCGGGGTCCTCCGGGCGACCCTGAAGGCCTTGGCCGGTATGGACCGGCTGCATGTGAGCCTCGACATGGACAGTATCGACGCCAACGAGGCGCCGGGCGTCGGCACCCCGGTGCCGGGCGGTCTGACCTATCGGGAAGCGCAATTACTGATGGAGACCATCTGCGACACCGGCAAGGTCTGTTCGCTCGACATCATGGAGACCAACCCGATCCTCGACATCAGCAACCGCACCGCCCGGACCGCCGTGGCACTTGCCGCTTCCCTGTTCGGCAAAAGCATTCTGTGAAATGCTCCCGGTCGCAGATCCGACTTCGTCGATCCTTGACGAAGCCTTGCCGACCATGACCACGCCCACGGCTGACACCACTTAATGGAAACCGTAAAAGCCGGGAAAGATGATCAGGGACAGGAGCACCATAACCTGTAGCATGATAAACGGAATGACGCCGCGATACAGATCGAGGGTGCGGATTTCCGGCGGACAGACTCCTTTGAGATAGAACAGGGAAAAACCGAAGGGCGGCGTCAGAAAGGACGTCTGCAGGTTCATGGCGATAAGGATGGCGAACCACAGCGGGTCCAGGCCGACAATCGTGGCGATAGGCAGCAGGATGGGCACGACGATATAAGATATTTCTATGAAATCTATGAAAAAACCCAACGCCATGATGACCAGCATGGAGAGCAGGAGAAACGTCCACTTCTGACCGGGCAGATTGGTCAACACGTCTTCCACCAGATAATCGGCGCCACTGTAGACAAAGACCATGGAAAAGGCGGTCGCCCCGATCAGGATGGCAAAGACCATGGCCGAGACCTTCACCGTCTCCAGCGCCGATTCCTCCACCACCCGCCAGCTCAGCTTGCGGTATAAAGCGGCCAGGACCATGGCGCCGATACAACCGACGGCGGCGGACTCGGTCGGTGTTGCAATCCCCGCAAAAATCGAGCCGAGCACCATGACGATCAAGGTGAGCGGCGGGATGATGGCAAACAGGGCCCGTCCCAGACTCTGCCCGCGGCTCAGATCCTCGTCCTTGGGCATGGGCGGCGCCACCCGTCGGTCGATCAGGGAAATGACGAGGATATAGGCGATATAACAGGCAACCAGCATCAACCCCGGCCCCACCGCGGCACGAAACAGATCCCCGACCGGCTGCTGGAAGACGTCACCGAGGATGATCAGGACGATCGACGGCGGAATGATCTGTCCCAAAGTCCCGGATGCGCAGATGGTCCCGGTTGCCAGCCGTTTGGCATAGCCGTATTTGAGCATGACCGGCAAGGAGATTACCCCCATCGCCACCACTGAAGCGCCCACCACACCGGTGGATGCCGCCAGCAAGGTACCGACCAGAACCGTGCTGACCGCCAGACCGCCGCGGACCCGGCCGAAAAGTGACCCCATCGATTCGAGGAGGCGTTCGGCGAGATCCGAGCGCTGCAGCAGTATGCCCATGAAAATGAAGAGCGGAACGGCAATCAGGATGGTGTTTTTCATGATGGCGTAAATGCGAAACGGCATCATGGAGAACATCTGAAAGAACTCGCCGGCGACCAGGGCCGGCGTCGCGTCACCGCCAAGATAGACGATGGCAGCGATAATTCCGAAAAAGATCGAAACCGAACCAAAGGTAAAGGCCACCGGATAACCGATGGCAAGCAGCGCTAAAGCGGCGCAGAACATGACTATGCCGGTCATGGCTGTACCTCTCGTTTGGTCGCGAAGCTGACCGAACGAATGATATTGACCTGCTTGACCACATAGCCGATGGCGCAGAAAATCAGATAGGCAAAAGAGACCGGGATCATGCCCTTGATCAACCAGCGATAGGGCAGCCCGCCCGGATCCTCGGAGATTTCACGGATGACATAGGCATCCGTGACGTAGTCGAGAGAACCGAACAGCACCAGCAGGGCCAGCGGCACCAGAAAAAAGACGGTCCCGACGATATTGATCAGAGCTTTTTTTCTCAGACTGAACCGGTCGTAGATAAAGTCCACCCGCACGTGGCCCTCGTCCAGTAGGGCCACTGACATCCCATAGAGGATGATCAGACCGAACAGATGCCACTCCATCTCTTGCATGGCCACTGAGCTGTTATGCAGGAAATAGCGCGTCACCACGTCGTAAAAGACGTTGAGCACCATCAGCAGCAAAAGTACCGCCAGGCATTTGCCGGTTACCCGGTTGAGCCGCATGAACATCCGTTCTATTTTGTCCAGCATCCGTTTGCCCTTCCCGCACGGCCGGCCCGGAACACGGCAATGCGTTCCGGACCGGCGGGAGTGATTTCTGCAGAGCTTATTCGCTCACGACATCGGCGGTCTCGAGATAGTATTGCTCCGAAACCTTGGTCCACGGCCGCGCCGTCGCCAGATACGCCTTACGGGATTCATAGACTTCCTTGAACTCCGCATTTTCTGCGGCATAGCCTTCCAGAACCTCGTCGGAAGCGGCTTTCATGGCCTTGAGCACCGGTTCCGGGAAAATCATCATGTTGATGGTCGGCAGTTCGGCCTTCATCTGCTCCCAGGCGCGGGCGTTGGCCTCAAAATTGGCCGCCGTCATCTTCAGGGCGATCGCCTGCATGGCGGTGGTCAACACCGCTTGATAGGACTTCGGCAACTTGTCGAAGGCCGCCTTGTTGACCAGGAACTGCAGCTCCGATGCCGGTTCCTGCCAACCGGCATAGTAATACGGGGTAATCTTGTGAAAGCCCATCTTGATGTCCATACCCGGTCCCACCCACTCCAGGGCGTCGATGGTGCCCCGGTCCAAAGCGGTATACAATTCGCCGGGAGCGATGTTGGTGACGTTGACCCCGAGTTTCGCGAACACCTCGCCGGCCAACCCGGGGATCCTCATCTTCAGCCCTTTCAGGTCCTCAAGCGAGGTGATCTCCTTGCGGAACCAGCCACCCATCTGCACCCCGGTATTGCCACCGGGGAAACTGTACACGTCGAATTTACTGTACACCTTCTGCATCAATTCCAGACCGCCGCCGTAGTAATACCAGCCGTATTGTTCCGCCGCGGTCATATCGAACGGCGCCGTCGTGAAAAAGGTGGTGGTGACATCCTTGCCCTTCCAGTAGTAGGACGCACTATGCCCCATCTCGAACTGGCCGCCTCTGACCATATCCAGCAGATCCCCCAGCGCCGCCTTGTGCTTTTCCGCGCCTTCGAACCGGATCTCAAAGTTACCGTCGGTCATGTCACTGACCATCTGCGCCAGCCAGGGGCCGGCCTGGGAAAGAGGCTCCAGGGTACTGGTCCAACTCATCGCCAGTTTCCATCGTACCTTCTGTTCTTGGGCAAGAGCAGGTACGGCCAGCAGCATCACGGCAGCCAGACACAGCAACATTCGTCCCAGACGATTCATCTGTTGTTCCTCCCGTTCAAAGGGTTATATGGTTTCAGGGTCGAAAAGAATGCCGGCGGACGGCGGCAGGGTCGCACCGTCACCGGTCGTGACAATTGCTTCTATGTACTATCAAAAGCTCCATATCGCAAGACGAGATAGGTGGTGGCCCGAGTCCGGGGGCAAACCACGACCGCCACCCGCGTCAGCGCCGTTCGGTGGTCAAATTGTTTGCATTTTCCCACCAACGACTTAGTATTGGTGGCTTGTATGTCTCACGTGGACGATTGAACCGGCTGGGCGGAACCGGCCGCACCTCGCCCGTGTCAACTGGTGACGGTGGTCGCCGTGCCGCCGTTGCCGGCAACGGGCAGCAAGCGGCAGCGCCTCATCACGGTAGCAATCCGTCTCTATCCGGAGGAACAGCAACAGCCATGACCCGGGTCATCGAGGTCTACGACACCACCCTGCGCGACGGTACTCAGGCGGAAAATTTCAACCTCTCCGTCGAGGACAAGGTGCGCATCACGCTCGCCCTGGACCAGCTCGGGCTAGATTTCGTCGAAGGGGGGTGGCCCGGCTCCAACCCCATGTCCGTGGACTACTTCAGGAAGATCAAGCACCAGCGACTGAACCACACTCTGATCGCCGCCTTCGGTTCGACCAGGCATATCAAGAACAGCGCCCAGCAGGACCCCAACCTGCAAGCCCTGATCGCCGCCGAGACGCCGGCGATCACCATCTTCGGCAAGAGCTGGGACATCCATGTCACCGATGCTCTGCACATCAGTCTTGAGGAAAACCTTGAGATCATCGAGGACACGCTCTTTTTTCTCCGCTCCCATGTGGATCGGTTGATCTACGATGCCGAACACTTCTTCGACGGTTTCAAACATAACCGCGAATTCGCTCTGGCTACCCTGACCCGAGCGGTCCAAGGCGGAGCCGACACACTGGTCCTGTGCGACACCAACGGCGGCACCCTCCCGCACGAATTACCCGCCATTATCGGCGCCGTCCGACACCACCTGGAGGCGATCAAGGCCTCGGTCAGGCTCGGCATCCACGCCCACAACGACTCAGAAACGGCGGTGGCGAACAGCCTGATGGCCGTCGAACAAGGCATCGATCATGTCCAAGGGACCATGAACGGCTACGGGGAGCGATGCGGCAATGCCAACCTCACCTCGATCCTGCCGGCTCTGATCTTTAAGATGAAACGGGAATGCCATGCCGGTAAAAACATCGAGGCGTTATACAAGACGTCCCGGCTGGTCAACGAAATGGCCAACCTGCCACATAACCGCTATCAACCGTATGTGGGTGAATCCGCCTTTGCCCACAAGGGCGGCATCCATGTCAGCGCCGTTACCCGCAATCCCCTGACCTACGAACATATCGAACCGGAAAAGGTCGGCAACAACCGGCGTATTCTCATCTCCGACCAGGCCGGCCGCGCCAACATCCTGCACAAAGCGGGTCAGTGGGGACTGCACCTCAAGGCAGACGACCCATTGCTGTCGACCATCATCAGCGATCTCAAGGAAAAAGAAAATCAGGGTTACAAGTATGAGGCGGCCGAGGCCAGTTTCGAGCTGTTGATGAGGGAGGCCCTCGGCCTGCAGCGCAAGTTCTTCCGGGTTGAGGGTTTCCGGGTGATGAACAATAAATACCGGATCGACAAACCACCGCTGACCGAAGCCACCATCAGGCTCTATGTGGGCGGCCACGAAGTGCATACGGCATCGATGGGAGACGGCCCGGTCAACGCCCTCGACCGGGCGCTGCGTAAGGCCTTGACCAGGTTTTATCCATGCCTGGAAGAGATGGAGCTTACCGATTACAAGGTTCGGGTCCTGTCCGGTGAGCACGGCACTGAAGCGAAGGTCAGGGTTCTGGTCGAGAGCACCGATGGCAAGTGCCAGTGGCGGACGGTCGGGGTATCGATCAACATCATCGAGGCCAGTTGGCAGGCCCTGATCGACAGTGTCAACTACAAACTACTCAAAAATGAAGGGCTCCTTGGCTGACCCGCCGGTCCTCAGTACGAACCGTCATCCGCGGCCAGTTCCATGATCCGGCGCCCATATTCCTGCCGCAGCCGATCCATATAGTCGCCGTCCACCACGCCCCGCCAGGTTTTGACCTGGTAGAACCGTTTCGGGATCGTTGTGTCCTCGGGTCGGAACCCGGTGGCAATCCGAGCCTGCCAGCGCCGTCGTCTGATCCGTTCAGCAGTGCAATCGAGGGATCCGGCAAGCTCGGTGAAACCGGCAGCATCAAGACAAGTTGCTAATTGTTCGGGATGGTAAACCGAGCGCGCGAAAAGGCAGGCTGTCATGGACGTGAGCAAGGCCCGGTACGGCTCGTCCCGGATGAGAAAATCGACCGCCGCGGCCACATCCTTACTCGGTTCTTTCTGTTCCCGCGAATAAGCTCCCGTGTCGAGATGGGAGTGGCGAAACCCGAGCGATTGGGCAGCAAAAAACAACTCTCCGGTCGCGTATCCGGCCATCTCTTGTCCAAGCACACAGGCAAAATCAGCGCCGCCATAGCGCTCGGCTGCCTTCAACGTGCCATTGCCGAGTAAGCGATAGAATTCATTGGCCCCCAAGCCGAGATACTCAACAGCCGTCTGGTAGCCGACAGCATCGCCAAAGCGCAACGGAACAATGGTCTGTTGCGTACCGATCAGGCCTCGTTCGGTCGCTTCAGTCGCCCACGCCAACGCCACTCCGCCGGACATGGCATCGACACCGAGCCGTTCGAGATCCTCAAGAATTCGTAAAACATCAAAGCAATCGCTTACCCCAAGCATGGTACCGGCAGCAAAGATCGGCTCGTAATCATACGGGACCTGGTGGTATAGATAGCGGGCATCCCGCTGAAACCGATCGCGGAAAAATCCGAGATGAATACAGCCGACCGGGCAACCGGAACAGGCGCCGTTGCGCAGCAACGTCTTCTCCGCAAAGGCTTCGCCATCAACCTCTGCAATTGCCATATCCGACGTGCTTTGCAGGTTTCTCCAGGGCAGGGCCTGGATATCGTTCAACCCCCTCAGGTTCGCGGCGGTACCCAGATGATGATACTTATGCATCATGTCGGTACGGCATACCTGCTCATGCACCGCCTTAAACACCTGCATGTATTTCTTACCCGTCGGCATCTGCCGATGCCCGTCTCCGCACAGAACCAGTCCCTTCAGATTCTTGGCGCCAAACACAGCACCGCCCCCGAGACGACCGAAATGGCGATAGGTATCAACGTTGATGCAGGCCATTGCCGAGCCGATCTCGCCAGCCGGACCGATCCTGAGAATGGAGCGGTGCCCGGACGACTTCGGGAACATGCGCCGGAGCAACGTGCCAGTTGCATTAACGTTCATTCCCGCCAAAAAAGAGGCGTCAGACAAGTGCACATGACGAGACCCGAGGGACAGGCAACTCAGCGTCCTGGCACGGCCGCTCAGCACCAGAGCATCGTAGCCGGCGAAAAACAGGGCGAGGGCAGATCTTCCGCCGGCGTGACTCTCGGTATAGTGGCCATGATAAGGGGAAACGAAAGAACAGACCGTCTTGCTCATCAACGGGAAATGGCCGGTCAACGGACCGATGGCCAAAATTAGCGGCTGCTCCGGATGATCCCAAGGAGCATCCGGCCGACCATAACGGCTGAACAACAGCGCAGCCAAACCGCTGCCACCGGCCACCTCGTTTCGTCCCCCGATGGTTTCCAAGCTCCCACGACCGTTTTCCAGGTCAACGACCAACACGGTGAACGTATCACTCATGATCAAAATACCTTCGCACGTCTCGACTATCTTTGAAATCCAGACATTGATGCGGACAAAAGGCCACACAACTCCCGCATTGCAAGCAAACGAAAATATCACCGGCGGCATCTCGGTAAATCGCATCGACTGGACAGGCGTCAACGCAGGCGCCACATCTTATGCAGGCATTCCGGCGCAAGACAACGCCGCCGCCAGGCCGCTGCCGCAATGCGCTGCTCGGGCAGGCGGCCACGCAGGAAGCCGGGTCGCACGCCAGGCAGAGAACCCCGATAAAACCGGTGGACAAACCGCCGGCCGAATGAATCCTGATCCCCGAAGTCGCCCAAGATAATCGTTTATACACCTGGCGGGCACACGCCAACGAACAGGAATGGCAGCCGATGCACCGGTCCATGCGCGGAGCTGTTAAAATCTTCATACCCTGTGCCAAACGTTCCTGATTGACAAACGCTTCCTCCGGCCGTGGTTATCGGTGATCGATCTCAAGCCGGCGCCCGTAGAAGGTTCCCGCGTCCACTTCAACCGCTTGAAACGTTATCGTTTCGTCCGCCGAGACACGCCGCTTGATTTTCACAAGGTCTTCAGCTTTGCGAGAGGGTATATCCCGATCGCTGATCATTTTCTCGATCTCGGCCAACAGCAGCTGTTGTTGCTCTCGACTGCCCGGATTCTTCAACAATTCGTCGGTCAACTTTTCCAGTTGAAAAGGGCGTTCTTCGGTGGCAATCACAAAAAAGGTCTCCAGTCCTCCGGGGGGAACGAAGGTAAAGGTTCGATCTCCCGGCGGATAATATTTTTGTCCGCGCGGGAAACCGTAATTGTAATAGCCCGAGGCCATCGGAAACAAAGTGGCCAATTGATTGCCCCCATCAAGCAAATACAGATAGACATAACAATTGTCCAGATGCTCCAGGTAGAATTGCATGGGGGTGCCGGAATAAACGACCGGTCTTTCCGAAAAATCAAGCGCCTGCATGCCCGTTCCCGAATCAGCAAGAATCATCCAGCGAAACTCCACCGCATTCGCTGCAGCGACACCAACAAGCGGCCCAGAAAAGCAACTCAACAACAAACATAACAAAATCTTATGAAACAAACCCATATCCCTCTCCGTTAGCAACGACGGCCGGACCATGACTGGTATCGTCGTTTGCTCATTCTTTAAAAACCTGCGCTCCGGTATGCAGAGGTAATAACACGCAACCGCCTCACCTGAACCGTCCTCACAGGAAGATAGCAGAAAATAGCATTTCCATGTTCTTTTGATTTACTATAACATGGGGTTGGGTCGCAACTGCAACCATCGGGTTCTGCTTAGCCGCACGACGCCGAGCAGGAGAAACCAAAACGTTCGCGCCACGCATGAGAGAGATGGCAGATACGCAGCACGACAACCTTGTCCAGCGAGTACAAAAACGCCTCAATCTCTTCTTCCCCGAAGAAATCCTGACCGCCTCCATGATCGAGGAAGCCCTCGAGGACCGAGAGATCTTCCACAAGCCGACCGACATCCTTCCTTACCTGCAGACGGCGCTGATCGACGAAAAAATCCTCGAGGTGGAATTGGACGGACTCACCCGCGTCTACTTCAGCCGCCTCTACGACGATCTACCTCCCCTGGAGGAGGTAGAGGAAAACGGCTCGACGACCACCATCGAGCCACCCTATACCACCGGCGATTACCTTAAACAGATGTCCCATCTGATCTCCCTGCCGTTGGAACCCGGTATCGGCAACCTTTATGTCAGGCATTCGAAACGGGTGCTGATCAGATTTTTCACCAATACTTACGCCGTCGAACTGGGAACCGTATTCCAGGATCTGGCCGATGTACGGGGCTTGCCGGTTCTCCGCCTGGCTTATCCGGCCATCGGCAGAATTGTCCGCGGCGCCCGTGAGTTTCGTGCCAAGGTCCCCGAATCGATGCAGCTCATTGTCATGATCATGGGCAAAAGGAAACACGGAACCATTCGCACCAAGGTGGTCGACATCAGCGCCAGCGGCATGGCTTTTTCCATCGCCAAGGAGCAGCAGGAATTGTTCCGGATAGATGAGAGCCGCACGCTCGAATTCGTTCACCAGGATATGATGCTGGTTCGCCTCAACGGCAAGGTCCGTCACCTCTCGAAAGTACGTGGCAAGCAAGGGACCGAGTTCATCTGCGGCATCCAGTTCGACCTGGCGACTCGAGCCATCGCCGCCAAGATCGAATCGGTAGTGGCCATGGTCCAACGCGCCCATCTCAAAGAGTTGTCCGACCTCTCATCGGAAAGCGGACTAAAACTCATTCTCTGAGTCATCCCGGCTGAACCGGCCCGTCCGCACCACCCCTCCGCTAACCGTTCTTAGCAATAACGCAAACATGAGTTTGCATGACACCCGCCGTGTACGCGGTCGCCGCCTTTTTACGGCTTCTTACCTACCGTATTTTCAGTCTATTTTTATTTATCCCAAAAGGCCACAACAGGCATACCGTTTGTATGCAAACCTCCAAAACTCATCCGTGCCCATGGCACGAATACAAACCACTAACGATGTTCAAAGAAAGAGAAAGGAGGAGCGTTCATGGCGCAATCAGACACCAACGTTGTTGTCGATCGAGCCCAAAGCAAATGGTCAGATCTATGGACCAAGGAGGATTACCTGGCCATCTGGCTCGGCTTCATCATCATCGCCGTCAGTCTCGTGGCCTATTTCGGATTTGGCCCAAAAGATGAGTTCACCGCAAAAATCGCCGCTGCCGATCAAATCCAGCAGGCCGAGGCGGCCAAAGCGCCGTTCAAGACCATCGCCTGGCACGACGCCGCCGCGGACAAGAAGAGCCTGAAGGCGAGCAGTTCCGCTTTTGGCAAGTTTGTCTCTCATTGGACGAAACGGCCAGGATCGTGGAATGAGAACCCGATCGACTCCTTCATACGCACCGAGGCCCAGGCCACAGCCATGAACGAGAAGGCCCAACCGGCTTACGATGCCGCCAAACAGGCAACTGTCGCCGCCTTGGCCGCTGCTCAGCAAGCGGAGACCGCAGCCGCTGCAGCCAACTTCCAGGATAGCGCCCTCAACGACGAGGCCAAGGCCAAGATTGCCGATTGGCAGGCCGCCAAGAAAAAGGAGTCGTCAGCCAAAACGAAGGCATCCAACAAACCGTATAATCTTTTCCCAACCCTGATAGGGGTATGCCTGTTTTTCATAGTCGCCTTCGGCGCTGGAATCAAGCTGATGGGCAAGAGCTTCACGGGCTTTGCCAAAGGGTTCGGTATCGTCTTTATCGTCACGATTCTTGCCTACATGCTCGGCAATCACGCCCTTTCCAAGCACTACGGCTTTGGCGCCGAGGCCTGGGGCATTCTGCTCGGCATGCTGGTGGCCAACACCCTGGGCACTCCGAGATGGGTCTTGCCGGCCTGTCAGGTGGAGTTTTTCATCAAGACCGGCCTCGTTCTGCTCGGTGCCGAAGTACTGTTCGGCAAGATCCTGGCCATCGGCGTTCCCGGTATCTTCGTGGCCTGGGTGGTCACCCCGACCGTTCTCATCTGCACCTATATCTTTGGCCAGACCGTTCTGAAAATGCCGTCCAAGACGCTGAACATCGTTGTCTCCGCCGACATGTCGGTGTGCGGAACGTCGGCAGCCATTGCCACGGCGGCCGCCTGCCGGGCCAAGAAAGAGGAATTGACCCTGTCCATCGGCATGTCCCTGGTCTTCACCGCCATCATGATGATCGCCATGCCGGCCTTCATCAAGGCCGTCGGCATACCGGAAATCCTTGGCGGCGCCTGGATCGGCGGCACCATCGACTCCACCGGCGCGGTGGCTGCAGCGGGTGCGTTTCTCGGCGAGAAGGCCATGTACGTGGCGGCCACCATCAAGATGATCCAGAACGTCATGATCGGCGTCACCGCCTTCTGCGTCGCCCTCTACTGGACCATGCGGGTTGAGCGGGGAGCCGGTACGCAGGTGGGTGCAGGCGAGATCTGGCACCGCTTCCCGAAATTCGTGCTGGGTTTCCTCGCCGCTTCGATCCTTTTTTCCGCTCTGGACAGCAGCCTTGGCAAGGACCTGAGCGCTGCCCTGGTTGATCAGGGCGCCGTCCGCGGCGGCACTCAGTTATTGCGTGACTGGTTCTTCGCCCTGTCGTTCGCCGCCATCGGGCTTTCCACCAACTTCCGGGAACTCGCTGTCTACTTCAAGGGCGGCAAGCCGGTTATTCTCTACGTGTGCGGGCAAAGCTTCAACCTGCTCCTGACCTTGACCATGGCCTATCTCATGTTTTACGTTGTCTTCCCGGAGATCACCGCATCGATCTAACCAGGGTACCGAAAAACTCAACCACCGGGGGAAGTCCGCTTCCCCCGGTTTCTGAATCCATGAAAACAGCAATCAGCCTGACTCGTCGCCTGACCTCGTTCTTCGCAGTTTTGTTAACCATGCTCACTCTGATTTTCGGGGTGCTTCCGTTGTTGACGAACTCCGTGGACATCCTGCAGAAGATGTCGATAACGCTTGCCGACAACGATATCGACCCCAGCCGTTACTACTACACCGATGTGGCCCAGGTGGCCGAGTCGGAGAGCTATCTGGAGACGGCGCTTGCTCGCCGTTAGTCGACCGCTTTCCCTCGTCCTTTCTTGAATTGAAGGAAACCGGTCCAGAGGGTACAATAGGCTGATACCGCCGCCGGAGTGTTGAGAAAGTCTCCGTGCTCGTCAAGGCACCGCCGCCGTGCGGCAACAACACGCCCGACGCCTGTTCATGCACATCCCGAAACCATACAACCTGCAGACCAAGTTCGTAATCGGCCTGTTTTTGGCCGCCTTCATCCTTGGCTCCGTTTTTTCGGCAGGGTCTTATTTTCACCTCCGCGGCATCCTGGAAAGCGAGGTGGAAAACAAAGCGCGCCTCTTTTTCACCCACCTGGAAGGGGTCCAGCAATACGTCCGCAAGACGTTGCGTCCCGTTATGTACGAACGGTTTCCCACCTCGTTCATCATCGAGGCCATGTCCTCCTCCTACGTCTCACGGCAGATCATGTCCCCTTCAGCGGCCCGGGACGACGGCAGCCTCTTTCGCCGCGTCGCCATCGATGCGCGCAACCCGGAGTATGAGGCGAACCAGTTGGAGCAGCACCTGATCAACTATTTCCGGGAAGATCCATCCCGGACCGTATGGCAGGGCTATGAAACCCTCAACGGTGATCGCCATTACATCATGGCCCGCCCCGTCCGTTTCGAGCAGTCCTGCCTCTATTGCCACGGGAAACCGGAGGACGCTCCGCCCGATCTACTCAAAATCTACGGCATGAGGGGCTTCGGCAAGGAGTTGGACAGTATCGGCGGCCTTGACATCGTGGCCACTTCGGTGGAGCGCTCCATCGGTCGCGTGCGGCAGTCGTTGCTCGCTTATTTCGCCTTTTTCGCCGTCGGGGTCCTGCTCTTCTTCTTCGCCACCAACGTCCTGTTCCGTTTTCTGGTCGTCAAGAATCTCCGTCGTGTCAGTGATGTCTTTCGCAAACATGCCACCGATTCGGAAAGTACCGCCTTGTTGCTGCAATTCGAAAAGAAGGATGAAATCGGTGATCTGGTGGGCGGCATCGAAGAGATGAGCGAACACCTCTTTGAGGCCCGCCTGCAACTCCAGAATTACGCAGAGAACCTGCGGCGCATGGTGGAAGAACGGACTGCCGCACTCTCTCGGGAAACATCAGCTCGCCGGGCCGATGTACAGCTGTTCGTTTCACTCCTTCAAGACATGTCGAAAAGCCGCTCCCGGTCGGAGCTGTGGCATCGGGCCCTGCCCCAGGTATGTCGCCGTTTCGGCGCCCGGCGTATCGCCTATATCTGCACCATGGCCTCGCAGGATGCCTATGTCTGGCCTGAAGATGCCGGTTTTCCGGAACAGCCGGAACGGTTCGTGGAAATCCTTACCGGCGGGATCAGCGTTCGGCTGGGTGCCACCGTTTTCGTTCCGGTCGGCTCCAGTGCCGGAAACGCGGAAGGTTTGCTCTGTCTCGACTGGCCGACTGAGGCGGAAGCGGCAGAACACGAACTCAACGTCTTGCAGGCGCTGGGGCGACAGCTCGGCATCACCGCCGAAAACATCTCCGCCCTCGACAGCCTCGCCCGGCAGATGAACATCCTGGAGACCATAGTCGAGGGCATCTCCGACCCGCTCGCCTTGATGGACAGCGGCTGTTCGGTCCTCACCGTCAACCAGGCGGCCAAGAAGCTCGCAGCCGAATTGACCGCGGGGATACGCACCGACGGTAACATTCTCGCGCCTTTTTTCGACCTCAGCTCCGACCAATGTCCCCTTCAGGACGCCATACTCCGCGGTACGGCCGATCTCCGCGAGGTCTGCCTGCCGAACGGGCGCTCTTTCTCCATTTCACTGTATCCGGTCCGGGATCAATCGTCGGGAAAAGTGTCCCAGGTGGTGGTCTCCCTCCGCGAGACCACCATGGAGCGACGCCTGCAATTGCAAATGCTGCAGACGGAAAAGATGGCCACCGTCGGCAAACTCACCGCCGGACTGGCTCACGAGATCAATAACCCGCTTGGTGTCATCCGCTGCTACACCGGTTTGTTGCGGCAGACCATCAGCGATCCCCAACAAATCGGGGACCTTGACATCATTGAGCGGCACACCCGCCAGGCCCAGCGGGTGCTGAGCGATCTGCTCAACTTTGCCCGGCCGAAGGCGGCCGGGTCCGGGGTGGCCGACGCCGGCCAGGTTGCCCGGTCGGTAAGCGAGGTTTTTTCCGTTCAAGCGACCAAAAAAGGCGTCCGTATCAGCGTTCAACACCCCCAGGAACCTTTGCTGGTGCGCCTCGGTGTCGGGGAGTTGGAACAGATTCTCAGTAATCTGATCATCAATGCGCTAGACGCCGTTGCCGAGAATGAGGGCGTTATTGGCCTGAGCGTCAGTGCCGGTGAAGGGGCGACCGTGGCCATCGAGGTGGCCGACAACGGTCCCGGAGTTCCTACCGGTGACGTACCGCAGCTGTTCGATCCCTTTTTCACGACCAAGGATATCGGGGCCGGCACCGGCCTCGGCCTGACCATCGTCTATGGGATCGTCAGCGACGTGGGAGGGCGCATTGAAATCGGCAGATCCATGCACCTGGGCGGGGCCCGCTTCACCATCATTCTTCCCGAGGCCGACAGGACCAGTCGTGATGCCTGAACACCCTCCGACCCTCACCGACGCTGCTCAGCGGCCCACAATTCTGCTTATCGACGACGAACCCGATTTTTCCCGCGGCTTGTCTCGGCTCATCCAGGGCTACTTTCCTCACAGTGAAGTCTCCCGTGCCGAAAACGGCCACATGGCGTTGGCAAAACTGCAGGAGAGCCGACCGCAGTTAATGATTACCGATCTACGCATGCCGGGTATGAACGGTATGCAACTGGTCGCCGAGGCCTTGAAACTCCACTCCGGCCTCAGCATTGTCGTACTGAGCGGCTTCGGCACCATAGAGACGGCCGTCCAGGCACTGCAGGCCGGTGCATACGATTTTCTGACCAAGCCGGTCGAACCCGAACAGCTCTTCCGTGTCATCCAAAAAGGCCTGGAACGAGCCCGGCTGCTCGAAGAGAATGATCGGCTCCGGCAAATCGTCATCCGCCAGGGCACCCGCGAGGAACTCATCGGCAGCGGCAAGGAGATGCAACGGGTACGAAAAGCCATCTCCGCCATAGCCCAATCGGAGTATACCGTACTGATCAACGGAGAGTCGGGCACCGGTAAAGAATTGGCCGCCCGGTTGATTCACCGATCGGGGCCGCGGGCGGTCAAACCCTTTATTACCGTCGATTGCCCTTCCATTCCGGAAAATCTGCTGGAGAGTGAATTGTTCGGTTACGTCAAGGGGGCCTTCACCGGCGCTGACCGTGACCATAAAGGGCTCTTCGCCGCCGCCGACGGCGGGACTTTGCACCTTGACGAGATCGGCGATATCAGCCTGCCGATCCAGGCGAAGTTGCTGCGCTGCCTGCAGAGTGGTGAAGTCCGGCCGGTCGGTGCCAACAAGGCTATCCGGGTCGATGTTCGGGTCGTCGCCTCGACCAACCGAGACTTGACGACGGCGCTGCAGGAAAAGACCTTTCGCGAGGACCTGTTTTACCGCCTCAACGTCCTGTCCCTCACCATGCCGCCGCTCAGGGAACGCCTCGAGGACGTCCCGTTGCTGGCCATACATCTGTTGCGCTGCACCTGTCGTGAGAGCGGTGAACCGGAAAAAGAGATGGCCCCGGAAGTCCTGCAATGGCTGAGTAACCGTCCCTGGCCGGGCAATGTGCGCGAGTTGCAGAACGTGGTACGTCGATTATCGGTATTCTGTAGCGGCAGTCGTATCGACATGGACCTGGTCCATATGGTTATCGGTGAACCAGCAACCGAAGAAGACAGGCAAACCATGGGCAGCGACTTTTCCGCTCCTCTCTCCGGGGCATACAAGGATGCCAAAGCCCAGGTGATCGAGTCCTTCACCAGACAGTATGTGGGCAACCTGCTCCGTGAAACCAACGGCAACATCTCCGAGGCGGCACGGATCTCCGGCCTCTCGCGGGTGGCATTGCAGAAGATTCTCGCTCGTCTCGGCGAACGTGCCAGCAACTACCGCTGATCCTTCTCACTGTTCAACGCAAACAAATCCAAGAGAGCACCCATGGCCGCACCGACCCTGGCAGAAAAGCAACAGCAGATACTGGCGCACGAAGAAGCGCTGGCCCGTCAATTGGCTTTGGCGGTGCTGGAGAAACCCACGCCGCCGATCTGGATGATTCTCATCCCCATCTTTTTCATTTTTTTCGCCTGGAAACTCAAACAATACTCCCGAGGACTAAAAGATTTTTCCCATCACTATCTCATCTCACGTCGCCACGCCCTGGAAGCGGCCATCACTGCCGAGGAGACCGGCAAAAAGGTCGACCTGACCGCCTTGCTGAAGGCGGCACAGGCAGTCCCCGAGGCGGCGAAACCACTCTATCGGGACTGGCTGAGCTTGCTCACCGACCACTACCGCTCACTGCTGGCGGCACATGGTGCCAATCATGCGGCTCTGGTCCGCGCCTGCTACCGGGATAAGACCTCTTACCTGCTCTGCTGCACCAGCCTGGCCAGAGCCGAACTCGCCTTCAGCAAGGCCTTGGTACCTGAGATGCAAGGAAACACGGACGACCTCCGGGTTGTCATCGACCGGATGGAAAAGGCTCTGGCACAGTTACACCGGCAAGAGAGCGAACAGATATTCGGCTGATCGACATCCGCCGTTCGGGCCGGCCCGGAATGTTTTGGGAAACGATCGTCAGCCGATCAAGACGCAGCCAAAGAGGACGGCAAAATAATGCATGACTGATCCGGAAAGGACAAACAGGTGCCAGACACCGTGCATGAATCTGATCCTCTTCAGCACATAAAACACCACGCCCAGCGTGTACAGAGCGCCGCCGACGATCAAAAACACCTCGGCCTTGAAAGACAAACCGGCAAAGAGCGGTTTTATGGCCACCACCACCAGCCAACCCATGAGCAGGTAAACGATCACCGATACCACCCTGAATCGGCCGGCATATAAGAGCTTGAAGACGGTTCCGAGCAGGGCCAGCCCCCAGATCACCCCAAGCAGGCTCCATCCCCAGGGGCCCCGCAGGTTGACCAGGAGAAAAGGGGTATAAGAGCCGGCAATGAGAAAATAGATGGCGATATGATCAAAAATTTTCAGGGCATGCTTGGCCCGCGGCGCAGTCACCGCGTGATAGCTGACCGAGGCTCCATAGAGCAGGATCAGACAGGCCCCGAAGATACTGGTCGAGACGATCTGCCAGGCATCACCGAACACCACCGCCAGGGTGATCAGAGCCCCCGCCCCGAGAGAGCTGACCACCAGGCCGACGCCGTGGGTCAAGCTGTTCAGGATCTCTTCACCGGGAGTATAGGAACGAGTCAGATCTTTCATCGTGATAGGAGGAAAAGAAAGATCTATTGTACCACATTCCGGTTCTCGGGAGAACCACAATACGCTCACCCTTGCCCCACTCCCCGCAAGCGCCGATACCATCTGGCCAGTCTCCGGGGCGATACCCCGAGCAAGTAGCCGGCAACGATCGCCTGATTGATCAACGTCGTTCTTACGATCCCGAGATGGCGCCAGCGCCGACCGGAAGTCACCACCCGATGCGGTACCGTGACGATCCGCCCCAGCCGCTTTATTCGTCGCACAAATGCGAAATCCTCCATAATCTCAATTTCCGGGTAGCCGCCGTTGGCGGTGAAATTCTTTCTGGTGACAAACAGCCCCTGATCACCATAGGGCAAGCGGAGATACCGGGAGCGCAGGTTTGCCAGGGCTGCCAGGATTGCAAGCCCGGTGGTCGCCTGGTCGATGGCCAGGGAAAAGGCGCCAAGCGCCACCCCATCAGTATTCAGCGTCTCTTCGATAATGGTCGGAAAACCTGACGGTAACCGGGTATCGGCATGAAGAAACAACAAGAGATCGCCGCTGCCGGCAGCAGCCCCGGCGTTCATCTGGCGACCGCGCCCGGGAGCTGATTGGACCACCCGGCAACCGGCAGCCCGGGCCACCTCGAGGGTACGGTCGCTACTGCCGCCGTCAACTACGATTACCTCTGGCGCGCCGCCGGTCTGCAGTTGAGCGAGAGTTGCCGGGAGGTGTTGCTCCTCGTTGAGCGCAGGAATGATAACCGACAACCTGATCATGGCAGCAGTCCCTCGCCCCTGAGCAGCTCAAGGTCTCCCGG
Source organism: uncultured Desulfofustis sp. (assembly GCA_964608305.1). Lineage (GTDB taxonomy): Bacteria > Desulfobacterota > Desulfobulbia > Desulfobulbales > Desulfocapsaceae > Desulfofustis. Next base: position 73,004 of record CAZSOA010000001.1, read on the forward strand.
ACGATCGATATCATGCAGAAGGGGCAGCAACGAGGCCTGCAAACCATGTGCAGCACAGCGCTCCAGTGTCACTTCCAGGACCGTCTCCGAGGACCAGGCCATGTCGTCCAGGAGCAGCGGCACCAGCAGCTTCGCCTGATCAGTCTGCAGACCGAAGAGATAGTAGCCGCCGTCTCGGCTGGGGCCGAGTACCAGTGGATATTCGGCAAGCGCGTTAAAAGCCAGGTTGATGATACCGCTGTCCAACCCGGGAATGTCGCTCCCCACCAAAACGGCGCGCCGCGCCCCGGCAGCAAAAGCGGCTTGCAGCGCGGCGAACATGCGCCTACCGATGTCGCCGGATCCCTGGGCGTGATAGGCGAGCGGCCCGAGCCAAACGGCCATCTCTTCGGGGGTGCCGCCCTCATGCCAGATCTCCAGAGTGACGTTGAGATTGTCCTTGAGAAACAAGCGTGCTTCTGCCACCACCCGTTCGGTCAACCGTTTTTGCAGGTCCGCCGCGCCAGCTGACCCCAATTCGGGAATCAGCCTCGTCTTGGTGGTTCCAGCCCGTGGGTACCTGGTAAAAATAATGAGTCGATCGATAGGATTCACGGCCCCTCGTCAGGTTCAAGAAAGCACCGAAGCGAAGACCGTCCGGATGAAATCATAATCCAGGTACCTTTGCAGTGTCCGCCAGGTGTCGGCATGCCGCACACCCTGGTAATCGCTCTGATAGGCAACCCAACCCATGGCCGACCAGGAGATGCCGCGCAGCAGGACGAACGGTTGTTTGATGCGCATCCGTTCCTCCAGCGTCCTGTCGAGGTCGGCAGCTCCGATCGCCTTCCGGTACGTATCGAGAAACCACTGGCAATCCTCATCGCCGAAACGATAGTCGCTCTTCCACAAGGTGGTCAGCGGCGAGCAGAAATGGCAGAGGTCGGTGGATGGATCTCCCCACCGGGCCATCTCCCAGTCGATCAGGTGGGTGGTCCTCCGTTTGTCGTTGACGATGAAATTGCCTGAATTGACTTCGGTATTGACGACACAGAGCCACGGGAATTGTTGGAAATACCGTTCCTCGGGCAGCTTCAGTTCCAACGTGTCAAGGATTTGGGCCAACAGATTTTTGATCGGTGCCGAGCCAAGCGGTGAAGAAAAGTAGTGTTCCAATAGCGATTGGCATTCGCTGAATATCAGACGAAGCGGCTGCTCCTCGCTGATCAGTCCATGGCCGGCAGCCGGTCGCGTGCGGTGCACCGCGGCCAGCGTCCGGGCTGCTCCAGACAGGTCCCGGCGATAATCGAGCGGGCGGCCGGGAAGGTACTCCATGACCGCAATACCCCGGTCGATGAAACGGCGGCTGTCATCCACATGGTAGGGAATGGGGGTCACTCCCGAGGATCGGAGCAGTTCCAGCGCTCCATATTCATACACAATCTGATCATCCCGGTTGATCTGGCTGGCCATATTGACGCGAAACACCAGACGCTCTTTCCCTGAGCGCAACAGGTAATTCAGATTGTATTCGCCTCCGGCCAACGGCGTAACCGTGAAAGAGCGCCCGGCAAGCACACTCACCTCCGCGGCCGCCGGCGACGCCAGGTAGCGGCGCACCGCCACCGCATAACGCTGCAGAAGATCCTCTTCAGCCATGATTTCCGTCCTCCGGGATGAAAACGTGCATCCGCTCGACCGCAAACGATAGTTCCACGCGCATACCCTTCTCACAGCCGGGCCGGATCGACAGCACGGTAAACACCCCCAGGGCGGTTTCAACGGTTATTCGTGAGACGGCACCTTCAAAGCGTACGGCTGACACCCGGCCGACGATCCCGGCGCCGGCCGCGGCCGGACGCACAACGATATCTTCCGGACGGATGAGCGCGACGGCGCCATGGCTGTCCGGCAATACGGTGGGAAAACTGATCGGTGCCCCGTAAAACCGGCCGCCGCTGATTCTGCCGTGCACCATATTCTGACATCCGAAAAAACGGGCGACGGCGAGATCGGCGGGCCGGTAGAACAGCTCAGCCGGCGCTCCGGTCTGACGGAGTTTACCGTCAAGCAGCAGGCCGATCCGATCGCTGATGGCAAAGGCCTCCTGTTGGTCATGGGTGACAAAGAGCATGGTCGTGCCGGTCCGACGCTGGATGGTTCGAATCAGGTCGCGCATCTGTTCGCGCAGCTCGGCATCGAGGGAAGAAAACGGCTCGTCCAGCAGCAGGATGGAAGGCTCGAGGACCAGGCCGCGCGCCAGCGCCACCCGCTGCTGTTGACCACCCGAGAGCTGATGAATCCGGCGTCGCTCCAGCCCACGCAGCCCGGTCAATTCGACCATCCGGTCGATCCTGCTCCGTTGCTCAGCCCGAGGCAAACCGATCATCCGCAGCCCGAAAGCGATATTCTGTCGCACCGAGAGAAACGGAAAGAGCAGTGGTTTCTGGAAGATCAACACCACATCCCGGCGCTCCGGCGGCAGGTGGTCAACCGGCTTCCCGTTGATCAGAACCGAACCGGCCGTCGGCTGCAGCAACCCGGCAACTGCCTTCAAAATGGTGCTCTTACCCGCTCCGCTGGGACCGAGCAGGGAAAACAGTTCCCCGTCATGCAACGTCAAGTCCAGCCCATCGAGGACCGTCTTGTCGCCAAAGCCGATGCTCAGCCGCCGCACTTCCAATCGGTCCATCAGCGAACCCCTTGCAAGCCACGGCGACTGATAGACTGGGCGCTGGCCAGCAGGACGAGAAAGGCGGGAACCACGAAGACCAGACTGACCGCCGCAGCCACCGGTCGATCACCGCTATCCATCAATGCAAATAGCAGTATGGGCAAGGTCAGCAGCTTGCCGCCGCCGATGATCAGCGTGCTCAGATACTGAGACCAGGAGAGCAGAAAGGAAAAGAGGAAGGCAACAGTGATGCCGGGCAGCACCATGGGCACCATGACAAAGAGCATCACCTGCGGCACCGAGGCCCCGAGAGAACGGGCCTGGTCTTCGAACTCGGGGTTATAGTCGCAGAACACGCCCCACATGACCATGATGGCGTACGGCGCGCAAAAGGTCAGATGGATAAGCACCACCCCGACGAAGGTTTCGGCCAAGCCGAGGCGGACGAACCAGAGGTGCAGTCCCATGGCCACTGCCAGCGGTGGCACGATAACCGGCAAACTGAGCAGCAGAAGGAGCAGCCGCTTCCCGGGAACACCATACAAGCCCAGGGCGCGACCAGCCGGAAGGCCGATCAGCAGCGACAGGCAGGCGGTGACCGACGCCACCAGGAAACTGGACCAGACACCGCCAAGAATCTGCAAACCTGCCGTGTCGAAGATGTAGTGCCAGGCCCGCGGACCAAAAGCCTGGGGCAGCAGGGACGGGAAAAACCAGCGCTCGCTCACCGACCACAGCAGCAGCGGCACGAATGGTACCGCGACACTTGCCGCCACTGCCAGCAACACGAAAACCGACTTCACCCTCACCTTTCTCCCTCCCGGTAGCGAACCAGGGTAAGCACCACCTGGGAGCAGCCAACCGCAATCATGATGACGGCAGCAATGAGCAGACCGATGGCGATACCTTCCGGCCGAGCCAGAAGATCGATGTCACTATAGTTACGATACGACCAGACCGGCAGCAACAGCGGGTGCGTTCGGCCAAGCAGATAGGGGACCTCGAAGGCCCCGAAGGTAAAAGCGAAAACAATCAGCCCGGAGGCCGCG
>CAZSOA010000002.1:0-60747 GCA_964608305.1 uncultured Desulfofustis sp.
GTTGAAAAAGATATCGATACGATTGTTGCCCGGGCCGTGGCCCAGGCCGAGATCGAAAAGGCGAAGATTATAGAAAAGGCGGAGAAAGCCGTCAGCGACCTCAAGCGACAATCGGAGCTGGCCATCCAGAATGAGATTGTCGAGGCACGCCGCATCCTCAAGAACGACATTGCCGAGCAGGCTGCCGTCATGGCGGAAGAGCTGATCATTAAAAATCTGAAGCCGGAAGATCAGGTTCAGATTATCGAAAATTATCTCACGAAAGTAGGGGCCGTACAGTGAAACAGACAATCCTTGCGAAACGATACGCCAAGGCGCTGTTCGCCATTGGCAAGGAAGATGGCAAGTATGAGGCCTACAATGATGCGCTGCGAGGCGTGGCAGAACTGTTCGCCACCGTCCCGGAGGTCCAGGACGCTCTGACCAATCCTCTCTATCCCCTCGATGTTCGGGAAAAGGCCATGACCGCCTTGATCGGCGCCATGGGTGCGGACAAGATCATTGGCAATTTCCTGACGTTGCTGGTCCAGAAAAAGCGGACGGCGATCATACCGGAGATCGCCGAGGTGTTTCGCGTCATGGTCGATGAGGACAAAAACATCAGCCATGGCTCGGTTGTTTCGGCGGTCGAGCTCAGTGCGGAGTTACGAAGTGCGATTCAAGATACATTGGAGAAATTAACTGGCAAGAAGGTTGAACTGACTGCTTCGGTCGATCCTGCAATCATCGGCGGCATGGTCGCCAAAGTGGGAGATCTGGTTTTGGACGGAAGCATCAGGACCCAGCTTGCAAGTTTGAAAGATTCCATCAAGGGGAGAGAATAGATGCAGATCAAAGCCGAAGAAATTAGCCAGATTATCAAAGAGCAGATTGGTGATTTCCAGACAAAGGTCGACCTCGCCGAAACCGGCACGGTTATCTCGGTCGGTGACGGTATCGCCCGTGTCTATGGTGTTCAGAATTGTATGGCCATGGAGTTGCTCGAGTTTCCGGGCGGTATCATGGGGCTGGCGCTGAACCTGGAAGAGGATAACGTTGGTTGTGCCGTTCTCGGGAGTGTCAACGCAATCAAGGAAGGCGATATCGTCAAGCGTACCGGGCGAATCGCCGAGGTTCCGGTTGGGCCGGAGATGGAAGGTCGTGTCGTTGACGGTATCGGCCAGCCGATCGACGGCCAGGGACCGATCAACGCCAAGCAATTCTCGAAAATCGAAGTGCTCGCCCCTGGTGTTATCGCCCGAAAAGGTGTCCATGAACCGATGTACACCGGCGCCAAGGCTGTCGACGCGATGACCCCGGTCGGTCGCGGTCAGCGTGAGTTGATCATCGGTGACCGCCAGATCGGAAAGACTGCCTTGTGTGTCGATGCGATCATTGCCCAGAAAGAGACCGACGTACACTGCATTTATGTGGCGGTCGGCCAGAAAAAATCCACCGTTGCCTTGGTCGTTGAAGCGCTGCGGAAACATGGCGCCATGGAATACACGACCGTTGTTTCAGCCTGTGCCTCCGATCCGGCCCCCATGCAGTATATTGCTCCGTTCGCCGGGTGTGCCATGGGTGAATATTTTCGTGATAACGGCCAGCACGCACTGATCATTTACGACGATCTCTCAAAACAGGCCGTTTCTTACCGCGAATTGTCGCTCTTGCTGCGTCGCCCGCCGGGACGTGAGGCCTTCCCCGGCGATATCTTCTTTAACCACTCGCGGCTGTTGGAACGAGCCGCCAAGGTCAATGATGAATTGGGAGCCGGTTCGCTGACTGCGCTGCCGATTATTGAGACTCAAGCAGGTGACGTTTCCGCCTTTATCCCGACGAACGTAATTTCCATTACCGACGGCCAGGTCTACCTGGAGCCGAACCTGTTTTTCTCCGGCGTTCGTCCGGCGATTAACGTCGGTCTGTCGGTTTCCCGCGTCGGTGGCGCCGCACAGGTCAAGGCGATGAAGCAGGTCGCCGGCACCCTGCGCCTCGACCTTGCTCAGTATCGTGAACTTGCTGCTTTTGCCGCATTTGGCTCTGACCTGGACGCCAAGACCCAAGCCCAGCTGACCCGCGGCGAGCGCCTCGTTGAAATCTTGAAGCAACCGCAATATCAACCGCTGCCGATGGAGAAGCAGGTCGTCATCATTTATGCCGGCACCAAAGGTTGGCTCGATAAACTGCCGGTCAGCACGTTGGCCGATTATGAGAGAGAACTGTTCAACTATATCGAATCGAATGAGCCGACGATCTTCAGCGATCTGAAAGAGCAGAAGGAATTCACTGACTCCATCAAGGAAAAACTTGAGAAAGTACTGACCAGCTTTGGTGAAACCTTCAAGGCAACGAAAGGTCTTAACTAACAGGTAGGAAAGGTCCAGATATGCCGAGCTTAAAAGATGTCAAAACGAAGATCGGCGGTGTCAAGAAGACAGCGCAGATCACCAAAGCCATGAACATGGTGGCATCCGCCAAACTGCGCGGCGCCCAGGAGAAAATGGAAGCCTTCCGGCCCTATGCCACGAAGTTCAATGAGGCCATGTCCAGCCTGTCCGGCCGCTCGAGTGGTGACGGCTTTCCTTTGATGGAAAAACGAGATGTGCGTGCCGTCGAGTTGATCGTGATCACCTCAGATCGCGGGTTGTGTGGATCGTTCAATTCGAACATCTGCAAATTCGCCGAGCGGGCCATGAATGAATACGAGGCCCAGGGTAAATCGGTCAGTTTTATCTGTGTTGGCAAAAAGGGCGCCCAGTACCTCAAACGGACCGGCAAGGTGCGCAAGGTGTTTCGCGACATCATGGGAACCTTTCAGATGTTCAACGCCCGTGAGATTGCAACGGAAGCCTCGCAGCACTTTCTTGCCGGAGGGTCTGACAAGGTCGAGGTTATCTACGGGGAATTTCGTTCCGTGGCCGTCCAGCGACCAACGAGCAAAGATTTCCTGCCGGTACAACCGATAGAACCCGCTGAAGGAGAGCCAGCAGCTGCGCGCATTTCCGGCGAGTATATCTATGAACCTTCAGCTGAAGAGATCATGGATGTCCTCCAACCCCTCTATCTCAATGTCATGATCTACCATGCCATGCTTGAGGTAGGTGCCAGCGAACAGGCAGCGCGCATGACGGCCATGGATAACGCCACCAACGCCTGTAAGGACATCATATCCAGGCTGACAATTTTGTACAACAAGGCTCGCCAGGCTGCGATTACCGCAGAGTTGATGGATATCGTTGGCGGTGCCGAGGCTCTGAAATAATATGCATCGATTGATTGAAAAATCTCAAACTTATAGGAGAGGTCAGGCCCGATGAGTGAGCAGAGAATAGGTAAAGTGTTACAGGTTATTGGACCTGTCGTTGACGTGGAATTCGAGGCTGGTAATCTGCCCTCGATCATGAGCGCGCTGATGATCAGCAATCCGGCGATTTCTGATGTGCCGGACAATCTCGTTGTCGAAGTGGCGCAGCACCTCGGTGACAACGTCTGCCGCTGCGTCGCCATGGACCAGACCGACGGGCTTGTACGCGGCATGGCTGCCCGCGATAGTGGCGCACCAATCACCGTCCCTGTCGGTGAAGCGTCTTTGGGAAGAATTATGAACGTCGTAGGCCGTCCTGTTGATGGCCTTGGACCGATCTCTTCCGAAAAAACGATGCCCATCCACCGGCCGGCTCCTCTCTTTACCGAGCAGGATACCGAGGTTCGTGTCTTGGTCACCGGTATCAAGGTTATCGACCTGCTGGTTCCGTTTCCTCTCGGCGGCAAGATGGGACTGTTTGGCGGTGCCGGATGCGGCAAGACCGTCATTATGATGGAAATGGTCAATAATATCGCCATGCATCACGGTGGAATTTCCGTTTTCTGCGGTGTCGGTGAGCGTACACGTGAGGGTAACGATCTGTACCATGAGATGAAAGATTCGGGTGTTCTGCCGAAAGCAGCACTCATCTATGGGCAGATGACCGAGCCTCCGGGAGCCCGTGCCCGTGTCGGGCTTACCGGCCTCACTGCCGCCGAATATTTCCGTGATGAAGAAGGTCAGGACGTACTCTTCTTTGTCGATAATATTTTCCGGTTCACGCAGGCCGGTTCCGAAGTATCCGCGCTGCTCGGTCGTATCCCGTCAGCTGTTGGTTATCAGCCGACCTTGGCCACCGACCTCGGTGCCTTGCAGGAACGCATCACCTCGACCACCAAAGGCTCGATTACTGCCGTGCAATGTGTCTACGTTCCCGCCGACGACTTGACCGACCCGGCGCCGGCAACGACGTTTGCCCATCTTGATGGTACCGTTGTTCTTTCTCGGCAAATTGCTGAGCTCGGCATCTATCCGGCCGTTGACCCGCTTGACTCAACCTCGCGAATTCTTGACCCCAATGTTATCGGTGAAGAGCACTATCTGGTTGCTCGCGGCGTGCAGGTAAGCCTACAGAAATACAAAGATTTGCAGGATATTATTGCCATTCTTGGGATGGACGAGTTGTCCGAGGAAGACCAGGTAACTGTTGCCCGGGCCCGGAAGATCCAGCGATTCTTGTCGCAACCGTTCCATGTTGCTGAGGTATTCACCGGTATGGCTGGCAAGTTCGTCAAAGTCGAGGACACCGTTAAGGGCTTCAAAGAGATTCTCGAAGGCAAGCATGATGATCTGCCTGAGACTGCCTTCTATATGGTTGGCACCATTGAAGAAGCCATTGAAAAGGCAAGCAAGTAAGGGGTCTGTAACGCAACACCATAGGGAGATGAGATGGCACAGATAGCATTGGAGGTGGTTACCCCGAGCGGCGCCATTGTCAACGAGAACGTCGATATTGTCAACGCTCCTGGCTACGGCGGTGACTTCGGTGTTCTGGCGAACCATGCCCCATTCCTTTCGACTATAAAGATCGGTGTTTTGTCCTACGAGACCGGCAAAAAACGCGATTATCTCATGATTAGTGGCGGTTTTTGCGAAGTTTCAAACAATAAAATCACTTTTCTGGTTGAGAGTGCGGAGTATGGCCATCAGATCGATGTCGATCGGGCGATGAAAGCTAAAGAACGGGCAGAGAAACGATTAGCGCAAGCGACTCAACACGATGAGTCGGTAAATGTGGCGAGAGCTACCGCCGCTTTACAGCGCGCTCTTGCTCGGATAAAGACTGCAAATATCAGGTAACGTTTACGAAACGGACGTTTTCGTCTGCTGTTCACCACCAAAAGGCCATCTCTTCTTCAAAGAGATGGCCTTTAATGGTTTTCTGTGATTGGCGTCAGTTGAGAAACCTTTCAATAGATCACCCACGCTGTGCCCCACGTCACGTGAATCGCTTCCGATTCAGGTGAGCGCTCACCTTGCGTCTTGGCGGAGAAGTCGGCAGGGCTACCATGCTTTGATTCGCTGACTGCCCCCATGTCTGAAGTCACAACGAAACATGAAAATCTTTCGGAGATATTCCCAGCCGGCCGCGGAGCTCAACCGATCAGGCCGCAGTGCAGTGGTCTGAGGCAGAACCAGCCGGGCGTACGTATCTGAAATGGTTTGATATAAAAGATTTTTATAGAGAGAGAAATAGAAAAGGCGTTGCGATACGAAAAATTGCGGATGGGATCAGAGTTGCGCCGTCGTGGAATGAATATAAGAGCCGATGCCGCTTGAGATGGTTCCGGCGAGTTGGTCAAGGAAACTGTCCTGGCCAAGCAATTTCGCGTCTTCGGGGTTGCTGATAAAGGCAAGCTCAACGAGGATTGCGGGCATTTCAGCGCCGATCAAAACATAGAACGGAGCTTGCTTGACGCCCATATCCTTGAGGGAAAACGGTGCATTGGACAGTGAGACGCCGATTGATTCATGAACCTGCCGGGCAAGGCGGGATGATTCACTGATTTTTGAATTGCGCATGATGTCCAACAGAATGTCTTGCAGGTCACTCATCTGGTGGGTGGATGTCGCATTCTCCCGGGCAGCGACGCGCATTGCCTCTTCATTGGTGCTCAGGTTGAGGAAGTAGGTTTCAAACCCGTTCACTTGCGGGGACGGGTGGGCGTTGATATGCAAGGAGATGAAAAGGTCTGCATTGTTGGTATTGGCAATAGCGGTGCGTTGCTCTAAGGGTAAGTAAATATCGGTCTCCCTGGTTAGAATGACGGTAAGACCCAGATCGCGGCGCAGATGCTCCGCAAGGCGTTTGGCAACGTTGAGCACGATGTCCTTTTCTTTCATCCCGTAGGCAATAGCTCCCGGGTCTTTTCCACCATGACCGGGGTCAAGAACAACGGTCCGAACGCCGAGTCCAAGCTGCTGTGCCAGGGAAAGCGGTGGTGTGGAAAAATCGCTCAAGGGTGGGGATAAGGAAGCGGCCACGGGAAGGGGAAGCCCTGGATCTACTTTCTTTTGCTCGCGCAGTACCACGAGCGATTCGCTGCTTGGTTCAACCGGCCGGTCGCGCGGGTCCCGCGTGACCGACTCCTTGACCGGCTGGTCTCGGTTCACGCTGAGAATGGGCATTTCCTGCGCGGCATCACCGGCAATTGGCAGCGGTGCCGGCGGGGCAGGCGGTGCCTCAAGTGACGGTGGCGGAGGCGGAGGCGGAGGCGCAACCGAAGCAACGGAGCGTTTGTTTTCTCCGCGAACGTCGATGACTACCCGAAATGGACTGGGAAGGCTGAAAATCTTGTAGCTGGAAATCGATTCAATGTCGAGAACGACCCGCACCGTGTCGGGGGCGTACTGACCGCTGCGGATTCGTTTCAGCAGACCATCTTCAATGGGGACCGGAGCGCGATAGCGCGGTTCGATATAGCTGTCCTGAAAATCGATGTAGAGGCGGCGCGGCTGATTACCTACTTCTTCAAGTAATTCCTCACGATATGTTACTGGTCCCGAGGTGTTGATGACGACTCGAGTATAATCATCGGAAGACCAGTACTTCACGGGCAGAACATTGGTCAGGTTGAGAAATTGCGGATCTCCCACCATAATAGGCGGCAACGGGATGTCATATCGTTGCGACAATTCCTTGAGCCTGGTTTCGGCGGCGGGACGCATGTCGCCATCGGGATAATCGGTAACGATTTTCCGGAAAGATTTCGCTGCTCTTTGCGGGTCTTGAACATCATTGAGCAGCAGCAATCCGACAGCAAACAAGGCGTCGTCAGCGAGTCGATTGCCGGGAAACAACGCATCGACATCACGGTAATAAGAAATCGCTTCACCGAGGTCGATGCCTTTGTTAAAGGCCCGATACATGTCGGCATACAAGCGGCCTAGCATGAGCAGGCAGGCTGGGGCCAGATCAGATTTCGGTTCGGCCAGATAGATCCGACGAAAATTCCCGGCACCTTTCAGCCAGTTGTCGCGGGAAGAGCCCAGGGTAGTGTTGATTTTAAGTTGATTGTAAAAAAATTTGGCCTGCTCATAGTGGGTTTCCAGATCGGCCCGACCGGAGCCGGTGATCTCAGTGGCGGAAGCTGATGAAAAAACGAGAGCAAACAAAGCGACCAAGGTGGTCAGATGCACGGGAAAGGACAAGCGTTTGGCCATGATCCGGATCGAGCGGAGGACAGGGGCGAAGGTCCCAGAGGATGTGCGACCAGCACCGTCGGTACGACACAATTGCCACATGCTATCTATATACCGGTTAGACGGCGGGAAGGCAAAAAAAAAGTGACTGTTTTCGGATCGTTCACGAGTGGTTATCAGATTGATCCTGGTTCAAGAGGGTATATAATTCATAGAGCAGATCGAGGGCCTGCCGCGGGGTAAGTTCATCAGGCCGAATTGTTTCGAGTTTGCTTATGACTGGGTGGGTTGGTTGGCGAAAGAGCGAGAGTTGCGTGGGGCGAGTGCGTGTTGCTCCGCGGGGTCCTTTGAGGTGGCCTGCCGGGGTTCGCTGATAATCGAAATCGCCGTGCTCGATACGCTTCAGGATCTGTTCGGCACGATTCACGACAGCGGTCGGCACGCCGGCCAGTGCTGCCACCTGTATGCCATAGCTGCGGCTGGTGCCGCCGTTAACCAGCTTGTGCAGAAAAATAATACGATTGTTCCACTCTTTCACCGCCACTGACAGGTTGTGCACATTGGCTCGGGAGCGGGCAAGATCGGTAAGCTCATGATAATGAGTGGCAAACATGGTTTTCACGCCGCTTCCGTCTTTCTCGAGCAGCGCTTCAGCGACCGACCAGGCAATAGCAAGCCCGTCATAGGTGCTGGTGCCGCGACCTATCTCATCAAGGATGACCAGGCTGCGGGAGGTCGCATTGTTCAGGATATTTGCGGTTTCGCTCATCTCCACCATAAAGGTCGATTGGCCTCGGCGTAAGTCGTCCATGGCGCCGACCCTGGTGAAAATTCGGTCGACGATGCCAATGCGTGCCTGATCGGCAGGGACGAAACTGCCCATTTGCCCGAGCAGAACGATGAGTGCCGTCTGTCTGAGGGCGGTCGATTTGCCGGCCATATTGGGCCCGGTAATGATCAGCATCTGATGGCTTGATTGGTCGAGCAAAATGTCATTGGGCACGAAGGCGCCAGATGGCAGCGCCTGTTCGATAACCGGGTGTCGACCTTCGCTGATGTCGATGACCTGGTCCTCAGTGATCACCGGCTTGGTATAGTGAAAACGACTGGCGACCTCGGCGAGGCAGGTGAAGACGTCGATACAGGCAAGCTGATGGGCCAGATGAATCAAGCGCGCAGATGCGCCGGCAAGATGCGTACGAAGCGCAGAGAACAACTGATATTCGAGTTCAAGTCGGCGTTCTTGGGCGGTCAATATCCGATGCTCGAATTCTTTCAGTTCCGGTGTGATGAAGCGTTCGGCGTTTACCAGGGTCTGTTTGCGAATATACGATGGGGGAACTTTGTCGAGTTGTGCATTGCTGATTTCAATGAAATAGCCGAACACCTTGTTGTAGCCCACCTTGAGCTTTGCGATTCCGGTCTTTTCCCGCTCTGTGCTCTCAAGAGCAAGAATTAATTTTTTTCCATCGCGGAGCAGGGTGATCAGCTCGTCCAGCTCCTCGTTGTAGCCCGGCTTAATCAAGTTGCCATCGCGAAGGGTAACAGGCGGATCGTCGGCGACGGCATGATCGAGCAATTCGTGAAGATCGACGCAGGTATCGAAAGTGTCATGAAGGTCGCGCAGACGTGGTGCATCGCATTGTGCCAGCAAGTGATTAAGCGCCGGCAGACAGGCCAGCGAAGATTTCAGCGCCAGGGCATCACGGGCATTGCCGTGACCGAGCACCATACGGCTGTTGAGTCGTTCGACGTCGTAGACCTGGTTCAATAGTTCACGAAGTTGTTGGCGCAGGCCGGGGTTGTTGAAGAAAAATGAAACGGCGTCAAGGCGCCGCCTGATGCGCTCGGGATCACGGAGCGGGTTGAGCAGGAATTGTTTGAGCAGCCGTGCTCCCATCGGCGTACAGGTTCGGTCGAGAACGGCCAGTAGAGAACCGTCACGCCGGTTTCCCACCAAGGTATGGGTTAGTTCGAGATTCCTCCGGGACGCCTCGTCGATGAGCAAAATCGACTCGGTTTCAATGGGGGTTAACCGTTCCAGGTGGGAGAGGTCCGCCTTCTGCGTTTCACGGACATGTTCGAGCAGCGTTGCTGCGGCGATAATACCCTGGTGTTGGCTTGAACAGCCGAAACCATCAAGATCATGGACCGAAAAATGGTCGGCAAGCAGACGGCGAGCGGTTTCGACGGATAGTGGGTCGTCGCCTCGCTCGGTAATGCAGACCGAGGGCAACACGAGAGAGACGGTCGCGAGTGCTTTGTTCAGCCGATCGCGTTGGACGCAATAAATCAGGAGTTCTGCCGGGGCCTGACGACTGATCTGGTCGATGACTCCCTCGGGCGGATCGTCTGGAGCGATGAAATCTCCGGAAAAAAAGGCACCGGTGCTCAAGTCAAGAAAGGCGATACCCCACTGGTGACGGTCGGCATCAGCACGACAGATGGCCCCGATGAAACAGTTTTCTTTGTCGGGCAAGAGGTGCTCATCAACCAGAACACCCGGCGAAACAACACGGACAACATCGCGTTTGACGATACCCTTGGCCTCGGCAGGGTCCTCGATTTGTTCACAGATGGCAACCCGCTTTCCAGCTTGTACGAGCTTGGCCAAGTAGGTCTGGGCGGCATGATACGGAACACCGCACATCGGAATTTTTTCAGCATCTCCTTTGTTGTTGCGCGAGGTAAGCGTTATGTTGAGTATTTTTGAGGCGATTTCGGCGTCGTCAAAAAACATCTCATAAAAATCACCCATTCGATAAAAGAGAATTTCCTGTTGATAACGTTCCTTGATCTCGAGATACTGCCGGAGCATCGGCGTAATTTTCGGCGGCTCTTTCATCGGTGTGCATTACTGGTACGGTGAAGATCACGGAAAGCCGGCAGCAATCGGTCGAAGGTGGTATCGATGTGTTCCGGGATGGTGCGAACCTCGGCCAGCACGGTCAGGAAATTATGATCCCCACGCCAGCGGGGCACGACGTGAATGTGGAGATGTTCGGGAATCCCGGCCCCGGCTTCGACTCCGAGATTGATACCGATATTGAATCCGTCCGGGTTAAGGACGTGTTGCAGGATGGCGGTCGCGTCATTGACCATCTCGATGAGCGCGCTTCGCTCCCGGCTGTTGAGTTCGTCAAGGCCCCCGACATGCTTGATCGGCGCAATGAGCAGGTGGCCATTGGCGTAAGGAAATCGGTTCAGCAGGCATAACCGGGTCGTATCACGATAGAGAAGCAGATCGGCTTTTCGATGCGGATTCGTGCCCGGTGGTTCAAATAAACAGGGTGAAGGATAGTGACAGTTGGTTGTTTCTTGTGGCGTGATCCGCTCCATACGCCACGGTGCCCAGAGGGTTTTCATAATGGTTCAGGCAGGGTATGAAGCGTTGCTGACAGTTTTTCGCCGTCGACGCCAAGGAGTGCATAACTGCCGGGATAGCCATGTCGCCCGGTGGTGCGGAAGCTACCTGGATTGATCAACAGAAATGAGCCGATGGTGGTGATTGCAGGTTGGTGGGTGTGACCGTAGATAATACAATCTGCATCCGGGAATCGGTTCAGTAACGAGTTCTCAAGATCGTACCCGGCATCGTGTCCGTGACAGACACCGAAGTGTTTTGTGCCGACAGAAAAAGAACATGCGGCAGGTAATCGAGAACGGGTAGCCGCCGTACAGGTATTGCCATGGACCGCCCATACCTGTTTACCGGCGAAACACGCAAGAATATCCAGGGAGATCAAATCACCGCAATGGACAATTGCCTGACAGTCTTGAAACACCGCGGCCACGGCCGTTGCAAAAGCTTTATCAATGGTTTCCAAGTGTGTATCGGAGAGGATGCCCAGTTTAAAGACCATTGCCATGCCAGGTGGAGATGATGACGCGCCCATTATACCGGAAAAGAGGCTGGGCCGGAGAAAATAACCGCTACGGTACACGATCGGTGCGTGGTTGCGCAACCATTGCAGCAGCGGACGCGATTGCAACAGTAGAAAAGTGTTTTCCACTTGTCAAATAGTGCGGCAGGCGATTATATTCCGCTGTTCGGCAGACTATCGTTTCACTGCTTCATGCATCGGCTCTCCCGGTTGCATTGCTTGACAGGTGAGTAGGAGGCTCCTCTTGCTTCACCGCATCTGCCGGCCCAAGAGAACTGTCATGACGGGACGTCACAACGAAGCAGACATATCATGGTAAAGCCGACCCGAACGGTTCTGTCGGAGGCTGTATCGTCCAGGCGCGACAGCGTGCAGCAAACAGGCCCGAAGAGGCGCAGACAGGGCGTTTGTAATTGACGGCCCGGCCGTGGAGTTCAGCCGATCAAGCCGCAGCACAGCCGCCGGAGGTAGAATCTTCCTGGCTTAACTATAAAATTTATTGACAACAATTAAGATTTTTCGAGAAAACGACATAATTTCCAGGGAGATGATCAATGTTTACGGCATCTGATTTGCGCAAAGGGCTGAAGATTCAGATTGATGGAGAACCCTATATTGTAACCGATTTTGAATTCTCCAAACCGGGCAAGGGGCAGGCCTTGTACCGGTGCAAATTGCGCAATATGATTACCGGTTCACAGTATACCAACACCTATCGTTCCAACGATAAATTCGAGAAGCCTGATCTCGAGGAGCGGAAGATGCAGTACTTGTATAATCAGGAAGACCAGTATCATTTCATGGATACCGCCAACTATGAGCAGCTATTTCTGACCCGTGAGCAGCTTGGCGACAATATCAACTATCTGATCGATAACATGGAAGTGGAAGTGCTGTTCTTCGGGGCGCGACCGATTGATATCAGCCTGCCCATTTTTGTCAATCTGCTGGTCACTAAAGCAGATCCCTGGGCCAGAGGCGATACCTCCGGCTCAGATACCAAACCGGTGGTCGTTGAAACCGGTTATCAGCTGCAGGTGCCGCCGTTTGTCGAGGAAGGAGATAAAATTCAAATAGATACCCGCACCGGTCAGTATGTGACCCGTGTCAAAGAGTAGTTGATGCTGGCCATCGAAGGGCTGCACTTGCGTGCAGCCCTTTTCCGCAGTATCCGCAGTTATTTTTTCGGACTCGGTTTTCTTGAAGTCGATACGCCGCTTCGTTATCCGATCCTCATACCGGAACAGCATATTGTCCCGGTTCCATCAGGGGACTGGTTCTTGCAACCGTCGCCGGAACAATGCATGAAGCGCCTGCTCGCTCGCGGGTGTCCGCTCATTTTTCAAATCTGCCCGTGTTTCCGTGCAGAAGAACAGGGGCGTTTGCACCTCACCGAATTTACCATGCTCGAATGGTATCGTCGGGGAGCGGATTACAACGACTTGATGGCTGATTGCGAAGGGTTGATCGCGCATGTGCTGGCTGAGTTGCAGGCAGATGATCGATTTGCCGGCGTGGTCGGCAGGTCTTCAATTGGGGCGTGCCCGCCGACCGGACCCTGGCAGCGACTCACCGTTCGCGAAGCATTTTCGCGTTATTGCCGGCTGTCGGCGGAACAGGCGTTGGCCGATGACCTTTTTGACGAATTATTGGTCGAGGCAATCGAGCCGAGGCTCGGCATCCAGGGACCGACTTTTCTTATCGACTATCCCGCAGCCTGCGCTTCACTTGCCCGCTTAAAGGCCGAGGACCCAACCCTGGCTGAGCGGTTCGAGCTGTATATTGACGGAATAGAACTGGCCAATGGTTTCAGCGAATTAACCGATGCAGAGGAGCAACGGCGGCGGTTTGTCAATGAGCTGAACGAGCGTCAAGAGAAATCCGCCACACCGGCATCGTTACCGGAACGCTTTCTCGAAGAATTATCGACGATTGGCCCGGCGGCAGGCATCGCGCTGGGAGTAGACCGGTTATTGATGGTCCTTGCAGCGGCCCGATGCATTTCCGATGTGGTCAGTTTCGCCCCCGACGACCTGATCTGATCGGCTGTAATGGTGTGTTGTTCTTTTTTGTTGACCTGTTGGCCGTTTCGGCGCGTGGGCGTGGTGCATGCTTGCGTGCGGGCTGCTGCAGTGAAGAACGCATTGTTTTTGGTCGCCGGAAAAAAGCTCGCTCGATGATCTTGCGTTGGCGGGCGCGTTGCGTGTGGCCACGAGCAACAGAGATCGGCTCCCCGGTGTCCCGGTCCAGACCGGCGACGTCCATGGCCGTTGAGAGCGTCCCCGGTGTTGGTGTAAAATCCTGAAATTGACGAACAATCAGGCCGAGTTCCTGAAGGCGGGTGACCATTGTGACGGTCAAGGTCTCGTCACAACCGGGGTGGGCGCTGATGATATACGGGATGAGTTCCCGGCGCAGGCCCCATCGTTGATTGACTGCGCGGAACTGCCTGACGAATAGTTCGAGGTGCTTGAACGATTCCTTGTGCATCAAGCGCAACACGTTGTCTTCGGTGTGCTCGGGAGCAATTTTCAACGCGCCCGGAGTGTGGAATCGAATCAGCGCTTCGAGCAGCTTTGGTGTTTTGAGCAGAAGTGCCAACCGGAGACCGGAAGAGACAAAAACGTGTGCAATACGGTCCACTCGGCCAACTCCGGCAAGCACGCTCAGAAACTTCGATTCATCGATCAGCAGGTGCTTACAGACTTGTGGATAGAGGCAGTCGTGACGGGAACAGGAGCCGATCGCGCAGGAGGTGCCATAGAGATTGGCAGTCGGGCCGCCGAGATCACTGATCGTCCCGCCGAATTCGTCATCGGCGGCAAGCGCCGCTGCTTCAGAGACGATTGAGTCGATACTGCGGCTGACAACCGTTGGCCCCTGGTGACGACCGATCGCACAGAAGGAACAATTTCCGCAACAGCCGCGCACGATGGTGATGCTGTCTTTTACCATCTCATAGGCCGGTACCGTGGGGGTCAGCGGGTGCGGTTTGCGGCTGAACGGCAGAGAAAAGAGGTGATCAAGCGCAGCCGTCGATAACGGTGCTGCAGGTGGATAGTGCACAATCCATCCGGCCTGCTGGCGCTGCAGCAAGATGGTGTTGCTGCCGCTACGGGCCAACCGGTCGATGCGCACCTCGGCCGCCAGAAATTGTTTCCGGTCCCGGGCGATATCGTGCCACGACGGGAGCGTCTCCACCGCAATGCTATCGTCTGTTGCTTTTCTGCGAACCGTTTCGATTTGTTTGTCGACAACGCGTATGCAGGTGCCGGGGATGTCCGCAAGGGGTTGGCCTGTCTCGATGCGGCGAGCCGCTTCAATAATGGCTTGCTCAGCCATGCCATAGATGAGCAGGTCCGCTTTTGCGTCGGTGAGATGCGAGCCGCGCAACCGGTCCTGTTGATAGTCGAAGTGGATGAAGCGTCGCAATGACGCTTCAATACCACCAAGAATCACCGGGATGCCGGGAAAGGCGTGTTTAGCAAGGTTGGCGTATGCCAGTACGGCCCGGTCCGGCCGGTATCGATTTTCCCTGGTGCGGGTCGTGCTGCGCCATGGTGATCCATTCGGAGAGTAGGCGTCGATAGTACGGACCTTACCATTGCCGGAATAGTTGGCGACGATGGAGTCGAGGTTACCGCTGCTGATTCCGAAAAATAGCCGTGGGCGACCAAACCGGCGAAAATCATGTTCGTCGCTGAAATGCGGCTGCGCTAATACCGCCACCCGATAGCCGTGGCTTTCAAGGAGGCGGCCGATCAGTGCCAGGCCAAAGGATGGGTGATCGACATAGGCATCGCCGCTGACCAGCACAATATCCACCTGCTGCCACCCACGCTCGCGGCATTCAGCCATGGTCATCGGGAGCGGCTGCCGGTCGTGTCGGATCATGTTCACTGGTGGTGGATCGTCGGTTGCGTTGTTCGAGGCTGATTCACTGTTTTTTTAGGAAAATCTAATGGGTCATTGATAAATCAACCAGTTGTGTCCAGTCGGTTCTGCCGCCGCCGGTTCCAACCGGCCGGGAAGATCCCCGAAAGATTATCATGTTTCGTTGTGACTTCCAGTCATGAGGGTCAGCAAAAGGGTCAAACTCAGTAATACTGTAGTTTAGCCGTCGACGCTATGGGCAAAGCGGGATGCAGACCGCTTTTCAAGCGGATATGGCGATCATCGTGGTGAGCCTGGCTGGATATCGGAGAACTGGTGAAAAACTATGGGATACACGCTCCGATTCGGTATAATACAGATGGTTGGAACTGCAGGGGGGGCGGTTGATGCATGTGGCCTGTTTCCCTGTTGTCAGTCGTCAGGCGGTGATCGCGGGGCACGCGGTGTTCACCATAATCATGGATGATCAGCAGTTTTCATGTATCGACGGGCGATGATCTCAAAAGGTGCCAAGCCGTCGCTCCACGGCCCCACGGTCAATCGTCCTGAGGCCGGGGTAGCGACGGCAGTCGTGCTCGAGTATCTGGACATGCTGGAAGATGAAGTAGCCAGCTACCAGGTGCCGGTTGTGGATCTGCTGGCCGTCCAGAGCTCCGACCCGTTTCGGATTCTGATTGCAACCATGCTGTCGGCGCGAACGAAAGACGAGGTGACGGCGGTGGCTGCTGATCGGCTCTTTATTCAGGCTCCGGATGCCGCCCGGTTGGCGTTGCTATCCGAGGACGAGATTGCCCAACTGATTTATCCGGTCGGGTTTTATCGCACGAAAGCGCGGCATCTGCTGCAGACCGCCCGTATTCTGCAGGATAGGTATGATGGGGTGGTGCCCCGTTGCCTCGAAGCGCTCGTGAAATTGCCGGGTGTCGGTCGGAAAACGGCTAACCTGGTTCTCTCGCTGGCATTTGCCGTTCCGGCCATCTGTGTTGATACCCATGTACATCGAATTATGAATATCTGGGGATTCGTGGCCACCTCGACGCCTTATGATACTGAGCTGGCCCTTCAGGCGAAGCTGCCGCAGGATTATTGGCGAAAGGTCAACCGCCTGCTCGTTGCTTTTGGCCAGCAGACCTGTCGGCCGGTGGCGCCGCACTGCGATCGTTGCCTGCTCGGGGCATCTTGTGCACGGATCGGGGTGCGGCCCCGTTTGTCCCGAACGGTAAAAGGAGAATAAATGGCTCCGGGCAAGATGGTCTATACGATTGTTTTGGCGGACGATCATGTCTTGATCAGGCATGGTATTAAGCGGATCATCTCCCAGGACAGCAATCTGGCGGTTATCGGCGAAGTCAGCAACGGAGAGGAACTGCTGCGCACTCTGGCAGCGACCCTGCCCGATTTGCTTATTCTCGATATCTCCATGCCAAAGAGCAATGGAATCGACCTGGCGGAGCAGTTGAAACAGACCTATCCGACCATGAAGATTCTGATGTTGACCATGCACAAGACCAAACAATTCTTCTATCGATCAATGTCAGCAGGTGCCGATGGCTATTTGATCAAAAGCGATTCAGAAAAGGAATTGCTGGTTGCAATTTCCAAAATCCGTGCGGGCAGGATTTACGTATCTCCTCAACTCGCCGAAGATTTTGCCGATGATCTGGCCAGCGTGTGTCGAAGACAGGTGGATAATCCATTACGGGATCTGACCAAACGTGAGAAGCAGATCCTCACGCTGGTAGTGGAGGGTTATACTTCAAAGGCGGTGGCGGCAAAACTCAATCTCAGCCCACGCACCGTTGACCATCATCGCTCCAACCTCTTGAAAAAGTTCAATATGAAAAACAGTGTCGATTTAGTCAACTATGCAGTCCGCAACGGCTACGTCAACCTTGATTGACACTTTTCAGTGCACACCGACCCGGTAGCTGAAAAAAAAGGGCACCCGGTACTGAGGGCTATCCTGCCGAAACAAGGTTTTTCTTTCTCCGTCCAGTGGTGATTTTCAGTATTTTTACCTAGTGATCGCCTGGTAATCTCCCCGATTTTATTTTTCTTTCGGTACGGTAGAAATGGTGCCGAGGTCTTGTCCGGAGCTGTTTGCCGGTGAGACCGCAGCCCATTCCTGGATCGTCTACGGCAAGCCCGCTATCGAAGACGGGGTTGCTGCGAAATCTTCATACATCGCAGGAGAGAACATGAATAAGCGTGAATTGATAGCGACCATTGCCGAATCAGCAGATCTGACGAAAAGTGCCGCCGCCAAGGCCCTTGACAGTGTATTGGCTCATATGGCTCGGGCGATGGAGCGCGGGGAGCGGGTGACCTTGTCCGGATTCGGGTCGTTCCGGGTTGTTGAACGGGCCGAGCAAAAAGGGAGGAATCCACAAACCGGAAAAACGCTTATCATCCCTGCCCATAATGTCGTCAAGTTCCGGCCAGGCAAGAGACTTTCAGAAAAATTCAAGATCCAGTAGTTATCCGGGACGGCGAGCGGCGAACCAGTATCGTCCAGAGAAGTGCGCCGGCAAGGGCCATGATGCCACTGAGGACTTGGCCCATGGTGAAAAACGATAAAATGAATCCGATTTGCGAATCGGGTTCTCGAGCGAACTCAACAAAGAAACGCAATAGGCCATAGCCGATTAAAAAGAAGGCGAGCAGTGAACCGTGCGGCCAGAGCTGTCTACCCTGCCACGGTTTTTTCCGTACCAGCCAGAGAACGAGGAATAACAGGAGCCCCTCGAGCAGGGCTTCATAGAGTTGTGAAGGGTGTCGCGGAAACGGTCCGGCTCCGGGGAAAGCCATGCCCCAAGGCAGATCCGTGACTCTGCCGTAGAGTTCTCCGTTGATAAAATTACCGATCCGGCCCAACCCGAGTCCGATGGGAATGGTGGCCACGTAGAGATCGGCGGTTTTGAGAAAATCAATGTGCTTGTATCGGCAGAATAGTATGCCGCCGAGCAGCAGGCCGATTGCTGCGCCGTGGAACGACATGCCGCCGGTCCAGGTTGCCGGGATCTCCAGTGGATGCTCCAGATAATACGGGAGATTGTAAAACAACACGTAGCCGAGGCGACCGCCGACGAGTACCGACAGGATCAGAACGATGTTGAGGTTCTCGAACTGATCGCGGAGCGGTTTGAAGCCCACACTGCGGATCTGGTGTTTGACGAGCAGGTAGGTGGCACAGAATCCGAGGAGATACATCAGGCCGTACCAGCGGATATGCAGCGGGCCGAAGCTCACCAGGATCGGGTCGATGTCGGGATAGGGCAGCATTGGTTCACGTACCGAAAGAAGAGGTGTCGGCAGCACTGCGTCCAGCAGCATTTCTTTTGCTGTGCAGCTTTTTTAAATGGACCTGAAGAATGGCAATGGCTGCCGGGGTAATACCGGAGATCCGCGATGCTTGACCGAGCGATACCGGCCGTATTCTGCTCAGTTTTTCCACAACCTCGGCGGAGAGCCCCGGCAGGACTGAGTAATCAAGGTCTGCGGGCAGGGCAAGTGATTCGAGTTTGCGGAACCGGGCCACCTGCTCATGTTGTCGGTCGATGTAGCCGCTGTATTTGATCCGCAGTTGAATATCTTCCAAGAATTGAGAGCCGTTAAGAGCGGCAGCCTGATCGGTGTGGTCGCTGGGCAGACTAAGAACCTGATCGATGCTCAGTTCCGGGCGTCGCAGCAGATCGGCCAAGGTTGTTTTTTGTTTGAGCGGGGCGCTGCTCCAGGTTGCCAGGAGTTGGTCGATCTCCGGAGATGGCCTGACCGAGACTGATTCCAGCAACGCCATGCCGGTGCTGATCTGCTTTTGTTTCTCACAAAACGTTTGGTATCGACCGTCCGGCAACAGGCCGATGCGGTAGCCGATTTCCGAAAGGCGGGCATCGGCGTTGTCTTCTCTGAGCAGGAGTCGGTATTCGGCTCGCGAAGTGAACAGTCGGTACGGTTCGTTGGTGCCCCGGGTGACCAGGTCATCGATCAGGACACCGATATAGGCCTGGGATCGATCAATAATCAATGGCTCCTGGTCGTTGCAATAGTGGACACTGTTGATGCCGGCCAGCAGTCCTTGGGCCGCCGCTTCTTCATACCCCGAGGTGCCGTTGATCTGGCCGGCCAGAAAAAGGCCGCGGATCCGTTTTGTTTCAAGGGACGGCAGCAGTTCCAGCGGGTCGATATAGTCATATTCGATGGCATAGCCGGGGCGGACGATCACCGCCTGCTCCAATCCCTTGATGCTCTGGACCATGGCGACCTGGGTTGCCAGCGGGAGGCTGGTCGGTAGGCCGTTCGGATAGACTTCATTGGTCTCGATGCCTTCCGGTTCGAGGAAGATCTGGTGACGGTTCTTGTCCGGGAAACGCATTACCTTGTCTTCAATGGATGGGCAATAGCGGGCGCCTACTCCCTGGATGATGCCGGCATAGAGCGGCGACTGGTCGATGGCCCCCCTGATGATTGCATGGGTTCGTTCGTTGGTGTAGGTGATATGGCAGGGAAATTGTGGTTGCCGATAGGCGCCGTGGCTGGCGAACGAGAAGAAAGCAGGCGGTTCGTCACTGTGCTGCGGTTCGAGTTCCCCATAGTTAATGGTGGTGGCGTCGAGGCGCGGAACGGTGCCGGTTTTCATCCGGCCGACCGCAAATCCCTGCTCCTTGAACCAGTCGGCTAGGCTTATCGATGGCGTGTCTCCCATCCGTCCGGCGGGAAACTGCTTGAGGCCGATATGGATGAGGCCGTTGAGGAAGGTGCCGGTGGCCACAACCACCGCTTTGGCCCTGACCCGTTCGTCGAGCGAGGTAATCAGACCGCTGATGCGTCCGTCTTCAACGCACAATCGGTCGACCACCGTTTGCCTGATGGTCAGGTTTGGCTGCTGTTCGAGTACCCGTTTCAGTCGCAGTCGATAGAGCAGCCGGTCGGCCTGGGCTCGTGATGAGCGGACAGCCGGACCTTTGCTGGTGTTAAGACGGCGGAACTGAATGGCGGTGGCATCGATAATGGCTGCCATCTCACCGCCGAGGGCATCGATCTCCCGGACCAAATGACCTTTGGCCAGTCCGCCGATGGCGGGATTGCAGGACATGGCACCGATGGTATCGACGTTGATGACGGCGATCAACGTCTTGCACCCGAGTCGGGCGGCGGCCAGAGCGGCCTCGCAGCCGGCGTGGCCGGCGCCGATCACCGCCACATCATACGATTCATCGTAGATCATCGGCTGCTCCCGGTGAGGCCGGCGGTTTGTCCCAGGCAATGATCACCCAGCGCTGTGGTAGCCGGCTGGTTACCGTTATTGTCTCGCGGGTCTCCGCGGTGATGTGTTCACGCAGATAGCCCATCAGCCGCTGTTCCTCTTGCGGGGTGAGGTCTTTAAACATCCAGCGGTAGCGGTCAAGGGCCTGATCAAGGTCGCGGTAAATGGTGATCGACGGTACGGCGATAGGGGTTACCTGGGGATGGATGTTGAGCGTATAGAGGATATTGAGCGTGGAGATATAATCGGGTCCTGAGCGAAACGGGCGACCAATGGCCGAGAACGCATCGGCGTCGAACGGGGTCGGTGCGATCCGCTCGACGAGAAAGACCCGCCGAGTCACGTGGGCATTGAGTTTGGCAATGGCAGCGGCCGGCTCGGCAATATTCAGGGAGCGTGAGGCCACCGCACAATCGTGAAGACCGATGCCGGCCGCCGCCCAGTCATCTTGCCAGGCGCAGCATATGGTCCGGATGGTCGATAAGCCTCGTTCCTCTGCATAACGCTGCAGTCGACTGAGCATCCCCGGGGCGTAGTCGATGGCGGTGACCTCGGCAGCGCGCTCGGCGATTGGCAGGGCCAGGGTCCCCGGACCGCAGCCGACATCGAGGACGCGATCAGTTTTCCGCAGATCCAGGTGGTCTAGAACAATTTTGCTGAAGGGCGAGTCAATCACCCGTTCGGCAAAGCCGTCGGCTCGACTGCTCCAATCCTTCGCCTCACTGCTTTTCCAGGATTTTTCAGCCCGGGCATTCTGCCAGAGCAGTTGCCAGTCGATATCCTGATACGTTGTGATTGTCTGAGGGTGCAGCATTATCGGCTCCTGCAGCTGCCGTCTCGCGCCGGCGGTGCCGGTGATTGCTTCGGGAAATCGTTCATTTGCCGAGGCAGAACTGTTCGAAGATGATATCGAGCATGTCGTCGGTGGTTGTTTCTCCGACGATGCTCCCAAGGTGGTTCAATGCATCGAGCAACTCGATCATGATCAGATCACTGCTTAGTCCGTCAGCCAGTCCACTCCCGAATCGCCGTAGTGCCTGGTACGCTTTGTCAAGGGCATGCTGCTGACGAAGATTCGGTGCGCAGCCGTCCTCCTGCCATTGCTCGCGGCCCCCGGTTATTCGCAGGAAGATGGTCTGTTTGAGCGTATCCAGTCCCTGCTGCCGCAGGGCGGAAACGAGGACGGCCTCATTGCAGATATCCGCGGCCGCCTGAAAGTCGAGGCGTTGCGCCAGGTCTGACTTGTTGATCACCGTCAGCAGCGGTTTGTGCCGGACCGAACGATAGAGGTGGAGGTCCTCGTCGCCGAGTTCGCAGGAACCATCGACGACGAACAAGACCAGGTCCGCCCGATTGACCAGGTCCCGGGCCCGTTGAATGCCAAGCTGTTCAACTTCGTCGGCGTTGTCCCGAATACCGGCGGTATCGACGAGTCTGATCGGCAGGCCGCCGATATCGAGGTATTCTTCGATGGTGTCACGTGTGGTGCCGGGAACGGCAGTGACGAGTGCCCGTTCCTGCTGGAGCATAGTGTTGAGCAGGCTTGACTTGCCGACATTGGGCCGGCCGACGATGACCACCAGCACCCCTTCGCGCAGAATGCGTCCCCGACGGCTGTTTTCGAGCAGTTGTCGCAACGGAGCAAGGACGTCATGCTCAAACTGATTGAGCAGCGCCGGCGGGTCGACAATATCGATTTCTTCTTCAGGAAAATCGATAGCTACCTCGAGCAGCGCCCTGATTCTGACCAACGCTCCGCGGATCGTGTCGACGGCACGGAAAAGGGTGCCGCTCATCTGTTCCATGGCCAGGTCGACTCCTTTCCGGGTGCGAGCGGATAGGATATCGATGACCGCCTCGGCGCGGGTCAGGTCGATGCGACCGTTGAGGAATGCTCGTTTTGTAAATTCCCCGGGTTCGGCCAGTTCGGCGCCGCCGGCGAGCACCAGTTCAAGGATCGTCTGCAGTACCAGAAAGCCGCCATGACCGTGGATTTCAACAACATCCTCACGAGTATAGGTTCGGGGTGAGCGCATGAATACCGCGAGCACTTCGTCAACCAGGCGACCGGTCTGAGAATCGACAATCCATCCATAGGAGAACCGGTGTGAAGAAAACGGGCAGTCGGCAGTCGCCGGCCTGAAGATCCGCTGCAATATCGGTAATGCCTGCGGTCCGCTGATGCGGATAATACCGATGCCGCCGGCGCCGGGAGGGGTCGAAATGGCGGCGATGGTTGTGGTATCGCTGGCTGTGCTGCTCATCTGTGTGTCTCTGCGTCGGGACTGTGGTGATCACCGGACGGTTGGCGCCGGTGGTGGCGATAACCGGAAAAGGTTGAATCGATCATAGAGACAAAAACGTTGCAGCCATGGCCGCACCGCCGGTCACTCCTGTCGAGAAGAACTGCGTTTTCGGGAACTGCTACGCGGCCGCTTGCGCCCGTTCCCCCGTTTCGGTCGGCCTGGTTTGTAGATCAGGACTTTTTTAAACAGTCCTTCGCCGATGCTCCGGCTCCTGATCTCCGGGTCGTTTTGCAGACTGACGTGAACGACACGGCGTTCCGAAGGATTGAGCGAAGCGATAACCTGCGTTTTGCCGTTTTCTTTAACCTGGGCGGCATACTGCAGAGCCAGATCATGCAATTCCTGATGACGTTTGGCGCGATAGGTGCCGACATCGATACTGAGCTGAATTCGTCCCGGAAGCTTTCTTGAGACAATCTTCCGCAGCAGATATTGCAAACTGTCCAACGTTCGACCTTCCTGGCTGGTTAGGATCTCCTCATGTTCCTCACCGACCCGGCACAGGACTGCCCCCTCCTCACTTTCAACAGTCACCGGAGACGGACAATTCATCAGTTCCAGGATGCGTCGCAGTTCATCGCCGATGATCGCCAGTGTCTCGGGAGATAATTCCACCGGTTCTCGGTTGGTGTCTTCGTCGTCGTCACCATTATCGTCTGAGTCGGTTCTTTCATTATTCGGAAGGTCGACGGGTGCTTGTGTCTGCACGGGATCGATCGTTTCGACGGGAACTGCGGAGCGACGCTGGTTGGTTGCCGGTTTCGGCGGCGCCGGGGGTGGGGGCGCAAAAAGGGGTGCCTGGTCGGCGGGCGACTGCTGAACCCGCACTCTGATCCGGGCTTTTTTCCTGATCAGACCAAAAATACCCTTGGATCCCGTTTCAATAACTTCGATGGCGAGATTTTCCTGAGCAACACCGAGGGATTCGCAGGCTTCTTTGATGGCTGATGGCACATCTTGTCCGTAAAATTCTTTTTTTTCCGGTGACATCGATCAATCCTGAGAAAAATTAGCAGTCATCTGGAGGCACGGGCAACGGGTGAATGGGTCCATCAGGACTCCGTCGTGGGTATCGGTTTTCGTTGGCGGTTGATCAGGTATTGCTGAAGAATCGACAACAGGTTGTTGACGAACCAGTACAGGACCAGTCCCGAAGCAAAATTGACGAACATGACCGTAAAGATAACCGGCAGGAAGAGCATGATTTTGGCCTGGGTCGGATCGGCGGTCGTCGGTGTCATTTTCTGTTGAATAAACATCGATGCGCCCATCAGCAGAGTCAACACCGGCAGGCCGCCGAGATAGGGCAGATCAAATCCGATATAGAGGCGATCCGGGGCCGAGAGGTCGGTGATCCAGAGCATGAACGGAGCGTGCCGCAGTTCGATGGATTGCAGCAGTACTTTGTAAAGGGCAAAGAATACCGGGATCTGCAGGACCATCGGCAGACACCCGCCGAGCGGGTTGACCTTATAGGTCTTGTAGAGATTCATCATCTCCTGGTTCATTTTGGTCGGGTCACCCTTGTATTTCTCCTTGAGCTTGACCATTTTCGGTTGCAGCTTCTGCATGTTCTTCATCGACTTCAGGCCCTTCTGGGTAATCGGCCAGAACAGGGCCTTGAGCAAAACGGTGACAAGGATGATGGCCAGGCCGTAATTACTGAACACGCCGTAAAACCAGTTGAGCAGGTAGAGCATCGGTTTGGCGATGACGTCAAACCAACCGAAATTAACGATCTTGGCCAGATTCGCTCCGGTTTCCTTGAGTTCGGAGATGATCTTTGGGCCATAGAACAGGCGATAACTATAGGTTTTTTCGGTACCGTCGGCCAGTGTGTCCAACGGGCTGTGCACATCGATGGTGACCAGTTCGCCGACGGCGTTTAGGGAGATGGCCGAAATGGGTTTGGCGACCGGGATGATGCCGCGCATGAAATAGTTGTCCTCATAGGCCACCCAGTCGATGTTGGTCGGGATGGTCTTGCCGCCTTCCTGGAACTCCTTGAGCTTTATCTCATGCAGGCCGTTCTGGTCGTAGTAAGCCGGTCCGCGGAACAACCACTCGCTGAACTTGTTTGCCGTGACAAATTGCTGACTGCGCTGGTGTAGCCCGGCCATTCCTTGCAGCACTTGACCGCTTCTGTTGATGACGGTCGCCGAGTGCTCGATGACATAGTCGCTTCTGGCAAAGACGAAGCTTCGGACGATTTCGAGCCCGGCGGGCGTCGTTGCCCGCATGGTGACCGTCGCCCGGCCGGTAGTTGGGTCGAAGCTGACGGTCTCGCTGTCGAACGTGTAGAGAGTGTCTTCTGCAACCGCACTGCCCCAGGAGAAACCAAGCGGCAGGGAACCCTGTGGGGTGTCCTTGATCATCTGCACACCGGGCGCCTCGGGCTTGTTTTCTTCGCGATGCTCCTTGAGAATGAAACTGGTAAGTGCGCCACCACGCTCGCTGATTACCGCCGTAAAACGGTCGGTATCGACGATCAGTTCCCGGGCCGGACGTGTTGGGCTTGCCGGCTCTTCATGAGAAGTGGACGATAGTTCAGCAGCCGGTTGCGCCGGTGTTTGCTGCAGCGCCGCCGCCGGCGCGGCCTGTTCCGGTTGTACGGTGGTTCGCTCGGCTGGTTGCTGCGGCGGTACGGGGGGAAGAAAAAGGTATTGGTAGCCGAGTAGGATGATAAAGGAGATAATGATCGCCAAAAAGGCTCTGCGCATGTCCATGGTCGTTCTCTTTTCGGGTCGTTGTCTGGTGATCCCGGCAGCAAAGCCGCCGCCGGCCAAGGCCGGTAGTGTGCCTAAGCCACTGGATCATAGCCGCCGCGGGAAAAAGGATGACAGCGGAGAATCCGCCATGCCCCCTTGAGTATCCCGCGCAGGGCGCCATAATGTCTGATTGCCTCGATAGTGTACACGGAGCAGGAAGGATAAAAACGGCAGGCAGGTGGGAAGATCGGAGAGATCAGATAACGGTATCCACGGAGGGCAGCGATGCAGAAACGCGCAACCGGGCCGGGTCTGGCGATGGTTTTCATGTCCTATACCGATGGTTTACGGCGCAAAAGGACCACCGCCCGATCGATATGGCGAGGGGAATTAAGCGAAAAATCGGGACGTACGGTGACAATGATATCTGCATGAGAGGGATAACTACCCCGATTGAGTCGAAACGACTCTCTGAATATTCGTTTAATTCTGTTCCTGACAGCCGCTCCTTTTACCTTTCTGCTGATACTGATGCCGAGTCGATTGTACGGAAGGTCGTTGTCTCGATAGATCATGCTGAAGCCGGCACCATAGATACGCTTGCCATGCCGGTAGACAGCCTCGAATTCACGGTTCTTCCGTAACAGGCAATATTTCGGAAGGCCAAAGCCTTGCAATGGTTCAGGCGGACAGCCGTTTCCGTCCTTTGGCCCGGCGAGCGTTGATCACCGCCCGACCGGCCTTGGTGCCCATCCGCTCACGAAATCCATGGCGTCTTTTTCGCTTGATATTGCTCGGTTGAAACGTTCTCTTGCTCATTATCTTAACCTCTTCTCGTTGTAGGCATCATTGCAAAATGGAGCCGATGATATCGTGTTTCAGTGCGTTTGCAGCGCTGCTGAGCAGGGCTATTTTTTCGTGCTCCCGGTTGCCCCGTCGGATGATCAATGCTGGAAAACCGCAAAACAACAATATTAAACACAGATGCGAAGTGGTGTCAAATATTTTCAGGCAGGCGACCGGGAGTCGGCTTGCCCTATCGGGTCGGGCATGCTATTTTCCTGGGGAGTGGCTCCCCGGCCGTGATGTCGCGAATAGCCGGCAAGCGACGCTGAAGAACCTTCTCTGCGTCCCGATTGGTACTGTGTCGGAAACTACCATGATCCCTACACTGGATGAAGCGTTTTCATTGATGTTCGACCGAACGACGATGGTCGCTCGGGAAACCGTCGAACTCGAGTTGGCCATGGGGCGAATCAGCAGCGAACCGCTGTTGGGGCACCTGCCGGTGCCAGGGTATGATCAATCGACCCGTGATGGATTTGTCCTTGGACCTGTTCATGACGATAACGGGCAAGATGTGCAGGTGTTTCGCGTATGTGGCGAGATTCCCGCCGGTAGGGTCGATCTGTTGCGACTGGGGCCTCAGGAAGCGTATCGGATCATGACCGGTGGGCTGGTTCCGGCTGGAGCACAACGGGTTGTTCCCCAGGAAGCATGCCTGGTCACGGGGGAACTGGTTGAAGTACCCGTGTCTCGACTGGTGGGTGAACCCCGTTTTATTCAACCGATGGGTAGCTGGATCGGTGCCGGTGAGACCATTGTCGCCGCCGGCACGACCCTGCAGGTCGAGTCGGTGGCGATATTGGCGGCTACCGGCAGCAGGCGGATTCCTGTTTTTCGTCGACCACGGGCCGGTTTTGTTTGCAGCGGCAGTGAATTGGTCGCTCCCGGCGAGCCGGTGGTGCCAGGGAGAAAAATGTCGTCAAACCGCTATCTGCTTGATGGTTTGCTCACGTACCACGGTGCTGAATCAATTGATTTCGGCATCATCGCCGATGACAGGAAGCAGGTAGAGGAAGTGCTGCAGGCGATGGTCGGCGCGGGATGTGATCTAATCGTCAGTACCGGCGGCGTCGGACCAGGGAAGTACGACCTGTTTGCTGCGGCTTTTCAAAACATCGGTGGCGAACTGCATTTCCGGAAGCTGGCGATGCGGCCGGGACGTTCGATGCTGTTCGGCACCATCGGCCGGTCACTTTATATCGGCCTGCCTGGCCCGCCCTCGGCGGTGGCCGTGCTGTTCAACGAACTTGTCGGCCCGGTTCTTGATAAAATGAAGGGGCTCAGCGAATTCCGGCACCAGGATATCAAGGCACGATTGACCCATGATATAACCCTCCATGGCGATGACCTGTTGACGCTGCAGGAAGGACGGCTTACGTACCGTGATGCGTGCATTCTGGTCCAATCCGTTGGCCGGCTTGAGGTCGCTGACTGCTGTATGCTCTTGGAGCCCGGGAAACGAGTATACGAATGCGGCGCGACGGTGACCGTTCATCGTTACCTCAGGCGGTAACCGCGAGTGATCATCGCTGTGTCGCGTTTCCGTCTTGTCAGGGTGCGGCCTGACCCTTGTTTTGAAACTGTTTGACCGCCTGTTGCAACGCCTTTACCGCCAATGTCGCACAATGACGGTCTTCGCGGGGGAGACGGCCGATGGCCTCGATGATATCGGTTGCCGAGATCATCATCAGTTCGTCGGGAGTTCTGCCGATCGCGAGCTCCGCAGTAAATGAACCACTCAACGCGCTGGAAGCGCAGCCGTTTGTTCGGTACGCAGCTTGTTCTACCCGATTGTCGAGAAACTTCAGTGAAATTTCAATAGAATCACCACAACTGCCTTGTAAACAGGCTGCGCCATCGACATCGGTCAACGGTTCGTTGAACCGGGGATTCCGCCATCGTTCAAAGCCTTTATCTCCGTAAGCGTTCCGGGCGTCGGTATAAGAATTTTCCTGTAGTTGCTGAACAAGTGCTTCAAATGCATCATCGGTTAATGCCATTCGTCACGTTCCTTTCTGTGAAAGCCATATATCAATAAGAGATCAGATAATTGCCGTCGATCTGTCCTGCCTCCGGCTGCTGCGCTGCAGCCGGATCGGCCGAGTTTCACGGCCGGCGGCCAAGCCATCCTCGGCTTGGCCGCCGGTTGCAGCCGCCCTGTCCGTATCCCTTCGAGTCCGGTGCTTTGCCCTGCCGGGCCTTGACGATGCAGCCGCCGGCAGTGGTGGCGGAACCGAATCCGGAAGATTTTCATGCTTTGTTATGACGTCCTGTTATCGAGGTTAATGTCAAATTACCAGTGGGCGTCAGCATTCGCTGTAGTGGTGTAGTGCAGGGAACCGCTCTTGAACTGTTCGATTACCTGATCAATGGTTCCCGAAGCATCACTGACCACTTTGATTCCTGCGGCCTGCAACGTCGTGAATGCTTTCGGGCCGCAATAACCGGTAATCAACACATCGACACCCTTGTCGTGGACCATGGTCGCCGCTTGAATCCCTGCTCCTTTGAATGCATTGGCATTGCCGCTATTATCAAGGGTCTCAAATGCTTTCGTTTCAGGGTCGACGACGATGATATAAGCTGCTCTGCCGAAGCGTGGGTCAAGTTGGCTGTCCAAGGTCTGTCCCTGCGAGGTAATGGCGATTTTCATGGTGTTTTCTCCCGAGTTTTGACTCAGCCACGGCCGCCGCCGCAGACTTGGTCATCGGAGATCAATGGCAAGCGCCCGGCCAGCATATCCTCGACCACCGGCCTGATGTCGATTCTTTCACCGTCATGATAGACGTCGATACCGACTTGACGAAACCCCATCAACGGCCGCATGCCGATGCCGCCGACGATCAATGCGTTGACCCGATGCTCAGCCAGCAGATTGACGGGAACCATGCAGCCACCCTGTACGTGTTCGCGATTTTGGATGGTAGTAACCGCGGTGATTTTACCGTCTTCAGCATCGATGAAGGTGAAAACATCGCAGTGCCCGAAATGACCGGCCCGCTGTCCGTCTAGTCCGCCTTCGCCCATGGATGGGATGGCGATTCGCAGTGTTGCCATAGTACGCTCCTTATTGGTTGAAAATAGGCAAAATCTGTTCTGCCTTGGATTTTTGAAGTGCCGTCGATCCGCTGATCGTCTCCCAGATCGTTTTGATCGTGGCGATAAGGTTTGGGTCGGCTGCCTGATATTCAGTAATCGATACCCCGGCCACCATGGATCGGGTAAAGGCCGGGTCGAATGGTATGCGGCCAACGACCTCAAGTTGCTTGTGCCGAGCATGTTCTTCGATTGCAGCCGTCATCTCGGTATTGATGTCATACTTATTGATGCAAACCAGCACCGGAATCCGGAAGTGCTCTGCCAAATCTACCACCCGCTGCATGTCGTGCAGCCCGGATACAGTCGGTTCGACGATAGTCAGTACCGCCGTGGCGCCGGTGAGCGAAGCGATGACCGGACAACCGATTCCTGGCGGGCCATCGGTGATGATCAGGGTGCGTCCCTGCTGCCTGGCAATTTCTTGAGCCTGTTTACGGATCAGGCTGACCAGTTTGCCCGAGTTTTCTTCGGCAATGCCGAGGCGGGCATGAACCATTGGGCCGAATCTCGTATCGGAGATATACCACTCGCCGCAGACCTGTGCCGGAAAGTCTATCGCCTGTTCGGGACAGAAGGTGACACAGACGCCGCATCCCTCACAGTCGAGAGGATTGACGACAAACTGCTCGGAAATTGCTGAGAACCGGCAAAGATTGATGCAGGTACCGCATTGCAGGCAATCTTCAGGGCGAATGATGGCCTTGCCGCCGCCGATAAAATCGGTTCGTTTCAGGATTGTCGGTGCGAGCAGCAGATGCAGATCCGCGGCATCGACATCGGCATCGCAGAGGAGGTGGTTTTCGGCCAGCGCGGCAAAGGCCGCTGTCAGGCTGGTTTTACCGGTACCACCTTTGCCGCTGATAATGACAAGTTCTTTCATTGTTGGCTCCGGTCGGTGTCCACGAGGGCAGTTATCGATGCAAACAGGTTCCTGAATGATGCACGCCATGACGGAATTTCGTCGATGAGCATCTTGCCGGTTGAGTACACTTCGGCAATACGTCTGTCGAAGGGGATTTCCATAAGAATCGGCAGGTTTTCGGCGGCTGCATAATCCCAGAGCTTGCGATCACCGATATCGGCACGGTTGATGACCAGACCACAGGGGATGTTGAGTAATTTTACCGCTTCGACGGCCAGTCGAAGATCATGGAGGCCGAACGGTGTCGGCTCACTGACCATCAGCACGAAATCGGCATCTTTCATCGCGTTGATGGCCGGGCAAGAAGTCCCGGGAGGTGCGTCGATAATCACCAGTTCATCGGGTTTTGCGGTGGCGCGCACCTTTCGGATAAGCGGTGGGCTCATCGCTTCACCGATGCGCAAGCAGCCCTGTACGAAGGTAATTGCCTTTTGCCGGCCGATATCGATGCTGCCGAGTTCTCGACGTCCTTCACGAATCGCCTGTTCCGGGCAGATTTCCAGGCATCCTTCGCAACTGTGGCAGAGCTCAGGAAAGACCAGCACCTTGGTACCGAGGACGGCCAAAGCATTAAAACGACAGATCTCGGCGCACTGTCCGCAACCGGTGCAGCGGAGCTGGTCGATGTCGGGGGTAAAGGTAAAGGCCTTGTTGCTGCTTTCAAATTGCGGATGGAGGAAAAGGTGGGCATTGGGTTCTTCGACGTCACAATCACAAAATCGCACCGATGTTCCAAGGCTCAAGGCGAGGTTGGTGGAGACGGTGGTTTTCCCGGTGCCGCCCTTGCCGCTTGCAACAGAAATGATCATGACTGGCTGCTCCGGTTGGTGGTGTGCTGCGTCAGGTGTCCATAGAGCGCCGTGAGCGTTGTAAGCAGGTCTGCCGCGGCCTTGCTGTCCGGGTTTTCCGGCACTTGCATGAATAACCCGAGCCCTTCCGTGGCTTCGTGAAAATCCTGGCGAGCTAAAGATGATACAAGCGCACAATTGATGAGCGGCCGAGCGGCCACGACTTTTTTGATAAACTGAAGACCATCCGCCTCTCCGACTTGTTTGTCGGCGATGACCACATCGATTTGCTGCGAATCAAGCAAGTGCCAGGCCTGCTCTGTCGATGAGGCGGTATGAAGGTTGATCATTGATTCCTGCTCCAGCGTCCGGGCAAGATTGCTGAGCCGTGAATGGCGATCGCCGGCCAGCAGGATGGTAAGCTTTGTTTGGTTCATCTGAAGCCTCGTTGCGGGTCGGTCAGGTGGGGCGCACCCGCTGTTCCGTTGTCGTTTCATCGGTTTTTCGCACGTCTTGTCGACAGCGTTTCCTTCATTATGGAGATGCCGGCGCCTGCAGCAGGGTGGTCGACAGCCGGGCATTTTGAAGCCATCAGCCGGTATGCCTTTTGCGCATGTCTCAAGAAGTTCGGTGGCGCTTCCTGAGACAAAAGAAACCAACGTGATGCCGGCAGCCTCGATGATCGTGGCCGGTTGTTCGGAAATAGCACCGCAGACCAGGGTGTCGATGCCTTTATCGACCAGCATCCGCGCCAGCCGAGTAGGAATCTGGCCGGCGATGAACTCTCGTTGTTTCCAGACTACCGACTGATCCTTGATCTCAGCCAGCAGAATGGTCTGTGCCGAATCAAAGACCGGTGACACCCGATTTCCCCAGACGGTCATGGCGATTTTCATACGATCGATCTCCGTTGCGCGTTCGCCTGCTGTTCCGGATAATGAGCAAAAGTCATGCCATGTCTTGCAGGTGTCAAAAATATATGAAACGGTGATGATAGGGGGAGTTGGAGCAGGTGAGCAGGTTGGGTGTAGAACGGTCCTTCGGGGAGCGACGCATTCGCGCAACGATGCGCTCGTTTAGTGTTGCGTTTTTGCGACTGTTTCTGCCGGGGAGCGGACGGCGCGCCCGTCTTGTTCAGGAAGTTTAATCGAAAGCTTTTTGATCTTTCGAAACAGCGTGCTTTTGTGCATGCCGAGCCGGGCAGCGGCGGCTTCGCGATGGTAATTCGTTTCCTGGAGCGCTTTGATGATCGCTTCCCGTTCTGTTGCCGCGAGCATCGCGTCGATGCCGTTAGCACGCAAAGAATCGGGACGCCGCAAGCTCAGAGAGGTGGGTAGATGACGTTCGGTAATGCATCCTTCAGGGCATAGAATGAAGGCATGCTCGATGATATTTTCCAGTTCTCTGATATTGCCTGGATAATCATGGCCCAGCAGGATATCCATAGCCCGGTCGTCAACGCCGCTGATGAGCTTGTTCTTGCGACGGTTGAGCTTCGCGATACACCGTTCGACGAGTAAGGGTACATCCTCGATCCGTTCCCGCAGTGGTGGCAGATGCAGCGTGATGATGTTGATGCGATAGTAAAGATCGCGGCGAAAGGCCCCCGTTTCAATGAGGAGTTGCAGGTCGTGGTTCGTGGCTGCAATCAGGCGAACGTTGGTGCGTATCGGAACGGTGCTGCCAAGCGGTTGAAAGGATCGTTCCTCGAGGACACGCAGCAGCTTGATCTGAAAAGCGGCGCTGGTGTCGCCGATTTCATCAAGAAGAATCGTCCCTCGCTCGGCAGCACTGAACAGGCCTTGGCGGTCGGTGCGGGCGTCGGTGAAGGCGCCTGCCTTATAGCCGAACAACTCCGATTCCAGCAAGGTATCCGGCAATGCACCGCAATTAATGGCGACAAAGGGCGCTTGCTTGCGCAGCGATAAACTGTGGATGGCTCGGGCCAGGAGTTCTTTGCCGGTTCCCGTTTCGCCTTGGATTAAAACGGTGGAATCGCTTTGGGCGATCTGGTCGAGCATGCCGAATAAATCCTGCATGGCTCGGGAACGGCTGACCATATCGCTGAAAAGAAACGATCCCTTCAGATCACGTCGGAGTTCTTCAATCAGGCTGACATCCCGGAAGACCTCCACTCCGCCGAGAATGTCACCATTTTCATCTTTGAGCAAGGAGGTGCAGACGGTGATGGGAACCTGTTTCTTTTTAGCTGTTATGATTGATGTCGAAGAACTGACGAACGATTTGCCGACTTCCATGGTTCGCCGCAAGGCGCAGTCGCCCTCGCACATATTGGAACGGAATACCTCCCAGCAGTAGCGGCCGATGGTCTCCTCTCGAGGGATGCCGGTGATTTCTTCGGCAGCGCGGTTAAATGAGGTGATTCGCCAACGGTGGTCGACGGTGAAAACACCATCGGAGATGCTCTCCAGGATGATTTCCGTCAGGGCGGGTGGGGGTGGCGGGGCTTTGTTCATATACACATTATAACTCCTTTTGTCGCGGATGCCTCGGGATTTTCTTGTGGGTCAAGAGACTTTCAAGAGCTGCCCGTATGCTGCGAACGTACCGAGGCCCACTGATAGCAATGATGGCCATTCAGGTGTGGTGCCATGCTGCGGGAACTCATCAAGCAGCCCCTTAGCATTGATTAACTGGTGCGACCAGCAGATCAGGCGTCAGGACAGCAGCAGGGGGAACAACCTGGTATGGAAAGTGGATTTGTGATAAGAGGGGAGCTTGAAAAATTCGGGATTTCGTTCAAGATCGAGGCGCGCAAGAAAATTTTGCCGCAGGCATATACATGATATTCCGAGGATAAAATGTGATTGCGCAACGATGAGATTGGGCGAAATGACAATTTTTCAAGGTGCCCAAGAAGCTGATCTGAAGACACGCGACCGATCTGGAAAGGATGTGGGGCGCAACCAGGAGGCGATGTCCGCAGGGCGTGCGAAAAATCGCCTCTCGGTAATGGGCTACTCCTGCAGCGTAAGGGTAATTTTTTTCTTGCTGAACGTGACGACGAAGGTATCACCGGCGTTGAAACCACTGTCCTCAAGATTTTTGGCCGATAATGTTATCGTGTTTCGTTTACCGATTTTCGCGATTGGTGTTTTGACGGTTCTCGTTCGACGGGCATTTTTAACGCGATAGTATTTTTTATCGGCATCCATCAATTTCAACATGAGATTGTTAAAGGTAGGATGGTTTTTGATACCCATCTCTTTCATGATCTCCGCTTTTGATTTCCCTGAATTCACATGGGTTCTTAGGGTGTCCAGATCATATTGAGTTTGTCGTGCCATAGGGTCTCCTTGCAGCGAAAAATTAATCCAAATGAACAAACTTCAAGAAAAGATAGTGCTACAACAAGGCCAACTATACTCATTGATCCTATTCATGGCAATAATAAAAAAATACCGGAAAAAAAGGGGTTGCCGTAAGCGAATCCTGTTCGCTGTTTGCTGCCCCTAATGGCTGTAATGAGCCATGATGGAAGTGCTCAGATAGATGGAAAAGCAGATCAGGATAATTCATTGTCGGTCACGGATAAACAGCGATTTGTGATACCAGAAAAGGCTGAGTCTATAAATGGGCCGATCATTGGTTCCCATTGCTGGAATGATGTCGGGAAATGGGGAAAAACAGCAGTGTGAAGAACGGAAAAATGCAACGGATGTGTTCTTGTTTGTGCATACGAACCTGCATGTTGCGAGACAGAATCCGGGAATCAGGCGATGATCTGCAACTCCGTTGATAAAAGGCTCAGAGAGCGACAACCATCGGTGGTGATCACGACGTCGTCTTCGATTCTGACACCGTTTCTGCCGTTAAGATAGATCCCCGGTTCTATCGTAAAGGTCATGCCCGGTTGCAGGAGTTCGTCGTTATCAGCACGAATGTAGGGAGGTTCATGACACTCCAGGCCGATGCCATGACCGGTACGGTGGTGAAAGCAGGTTCCATAGCCGCCCGCCTCGATGATGCTGCGTGCGGCGTGATCGACCGTGCTGCATGCGACAGCGGGCCCGGCAATATGCCGTGCAGCCTGGTTGGCGCGGCGAACGAGGTCGTAGATGGCGTGTTCCGTCTTGCCGACCGGGCCAATCGCATACGTTCTCGTCAGGTCGGCCGTATAGTCTTGCCAGCGGGCTCCCCAGTCGATGACCAGCAGATCGCCGGCGGTAAGATGCCTTCGGGACGGCCGCGCATGAGGATTGGCACTGTTCGGGCCGGCGGCGACGATTGGCGAGAACGGCAGGTCGGCGGTTGCGCCGTGTCGCAGCAGTTGGATGGTCAGTTCCGCTGCAAGATCGTATTCGCTGATACCGATACGAACCTGGGCAAGTGTCGCCTGCAGGGCCGCTTCGCAGATCTGCACGGCCTTCTCCATACAGCTCAGTTCGGTTTCGTCCTTGCAGCTGCGCAGCCGAAACAGTGCTGCCGCGCCATCATGAAATGACGATTCGGGCAGCGCGGTGCGCAGGTACCGGTATTCGAGCAGTCGTAATTGTTGAGGTTCAATACCGATCCGCAGCTGCTTGAGGGGGCGTGAAGCGATGGCCCGGCCAAAGATATCCGGCCAGCGGGCAGGGCTTTCCGGGTAGGTGACTGCCTCAAACGAACCGTTCAGGTGATCGAGCTTTGCGCTCTCCAACTCCGGAAGGATCAGCAGCGGCTCGTAACCGCGGCAATAGAGCAGCACGATCGGGCGCTCCATCAGGTGAAAATGCAGGCCGGTGAGGTAGGTCAGGCTCGGCCCGGCGTTGAGGGCCACGGCATCGAGCGATTGTTCCGCAAGTGCCTGGTCGAGTCGTGACTGTTTTGCCGCAGGGATCATGGTATCTGCACTGTCGGTCGTGTTTGCCGGGCCTCGTCTCCCTGCTCCGGTCGATGTGCTGCCGGAATCAATGAGAGAAATTCGTCTTCAAGGATGACTTCTTTTGCCAACAACCGCTCAGCCACGGTCTCCAGGATGTCTTGATGGGTCGTGAGCAGGTTGGTCACATGTCGATTCCGTTCTTCAAGGATCTGCTTGGTTTCGGCGTCAATCCGGGCGGCAGTATCGTCGCTGTAATCCTTGCCGGGAGAGAAACCCTGGTCGGTCTGCAGGAAGATCGGATGGCGCTGCCGGGGATAGGTGGACAGGCCGAGCGTTTCCCCCATGCCATACTCGACGATCATCGCTCGGGCAATATCGGTGGCCCGCATCAGATCGTTCCCGGCTCCGGTGGTGACGCTGTCGAACGTGATTTGCTCGGCAACCCGGCCGCCAAGCAGGACATCAATTTTATGGAGTAGCTCCTGCTGGCTCATCAGATACCGGTCTTCGGTCGGCCGCTGCTGGGTATAGCCAAGGGCGGCGAGACCGCGGGGGATGATGGATATTTTATGCACCGGTTCCGCTCCCGGGGTAAGTACCGCTACCAGAGCGTGGCCGACCTCGTGGTAGGCTACGATCTGTTTCTCTTGCGGATTGATGACCCGATTCTTCTTCTCCAGCCCGCCGATAATCCGGTCCACTGCTTCGTCGAGGTCGGCCGCGGACACTTTCTTTCGGCCTTTGCGAACAGCGAGCAGTGCCGCCTCATTGACCACGTTGGCCAGATCAGCGCCGGAGAAGCCGGCGGTCTTCTGGGCAATGATGACCAGGTTGGCGTCGTCGGCAAGTTTGACTTTGGCGGCATGGATCCTCAAAATCGCTTCCCGGCCGCGGACGTCAGGTTTGTCGATCAACACCTGGCGATCGAAGCGTCCGGAGCGAAGAAGCGCCGGATCAAGCACTTCCGGACGGTTGGTGGCGGCCATGATGACAATCCCTTTCTGGGTGTCGAAGCCGTCCATTTCCACGAGGAGTTGGTTGAGCGTTTGCTCGCGTTCATCGTGCCCGCCAAAGCCTCCGGCGCCACGGGCTTTGCCGAGGGCATCCAACTCGTCGATGAAAATGATGCATGGCGCTTTTTCCCGGGCCTGGACAAACAAGTCGCGGACCCGTGCGGCTCCCATACCGACAAACATCTCGACAAAATCGGAACCGCTGATGGAGAAAAACGGCACTCCCGCTTCCCCGGCGACAGCCCGAGCGATCAGCGTCTTCCCGGTTCCCGGCGGGCCGACCAAGAGCACTCCTTTGGGCATCTGGCCGCCGACCTCGAGATAGATCTGCGGTTTGGCCAGATAGTCGACAATTTCCTGTAATTCTTCCTTGGCTTCATCGGCGCCGGCGACATCGGTGAACCGCGTATCGATATCCTTCTCGCCGATAATCTTTGCCTTGTTCTTGCCGAAACTCATAATCCCGGTCTGACCACCTTGCATCTTCCGCATGAGCAGATACCAGATGCCGAAAAATAAAAATATCGGCACCAGCCATGAAACCAGGGTCTTGAAGAAGGTATTTTCTACCTGGCCGGAGAATTTGACGTTATGCTCGGCAAGGGTTTGCGACAGGTCGCTGTCGACCCGCACCGTGGTGAACAGAATCTCACCGTCTCCCCGCTCGTCGCGCATTTTTCCGCTGATCCGGTCCTGGCCGATGTCGATTTCGATGACCCGATCTTCCGTTACCGCCTTGATGAAATCGCTGTAGGCAAGGACTTGCGGGCGAAACTGGTCGAAGATCAGGTTCTGGAGCAGGAGTACACCCCAGACTGCGGCAAGCAGGTACCAGATGTTGAACTTGGTGTTTTGTTCCATGGCGGCGGCCCTTTGCAATAAGGTTGACCAGACGGTTGTGGCGTCGATGGCGCCAAGCCGGGGCTGGCTGTCCAGTGCATGACGAGTATTGTAGATATGTTGCTAAGAATTGCAAGGCAAGAGGCGAGCGTGGGTACAACGACTATCCAGGCTCGTGCCGGCGTGGATAAAGCTGGAAGAAGGTTGTCAATCGCGGTACAAACAAAGCTGGTGGATAAATCCTCCCGGCGGTTGCGCCAAGACGGCCGGGTACGAAGACCGTGAATATATCGATGATCAGGAAGATTCAATCGTATCTCGGAGTGAAGCTGTTTTTGCTGCTGACGGCGGTGGTCGTCATGTCGGTCGTGCCTTTGACCTATATCGCTTTGCAGGCTGTCGGCAGCTATGGCCGGGAACTCGCCGACAACAATGAACAGCAGATCCGCTCGCGGGTGCTTCGTTACCTGGGGGGGATCACCCGCGAGCGGGCAATGCGTTATCAAGCTTTTTTTGATCGTTTTGCAGCGTGCGCCGGTCTCTTGGCCGGCCAGGGATCGGCAATCTATGCTCAGCTCGAGCGGTTCGCTGCCTATCCGTTGCATGATGTGCACTATACTCGTCGGCCCGGGAATGGGCACTGGACAAGTGACGCTGCCGAACCGGTCGTTTCGGTCTTCTGGGGTGGACCGAATCTGAATGACAACGTGACCCGTGAGCTATCGGCGCTGACCCATATGGCGCCGTTGTTACGAAAAACCGTCGAGGAAAACCCGGAAGCGCTTGCCGCCTATGTCATCAGTACGTCGGGAGTGGGAACGTATGGTTCGCTGGACAGGGCATGCCGGGATGGTGCGGTGAATCTGCCGCCGACCGACCTGTTTGATCTGCGTGACGGGGAGCCGGTGGCGGTTTTCAGCCGGTCCCCGGGTGCCATCAGAACAGTGCAGTGGACCGGCGTCTACCAGGATTCGGTTATCGACTCATTGATGCTGACGGCCAGTGCGCCGATCTATGATAGTACTGATCGTTTGCGCGGCATATCCGGAATCGATGTGCCGCTGACCACTATTGTCAAGGACGTGTTGCGCGTCAATGACGATGAGAATGCCGACCCACTGCTGTTTTCCTTCCTGCTCGATGAAGACGGCCGGATTATCGCACTGCCGGCAGAATTTTTTCCTTTTTTCGGTCTCGCCTTCAATCCTTCAATGTTGCAAAATGCGAGTGATCGGTTGGAACTGTCGCTCAACGATTCGGACGATGTGCAGATCAGGGCTTTTGCCGAGACACTCGGACAACAGCGGGAGGTCCTTTTTGAATATAGTCGCAACGGGGTAACCCACTTTCTGGCAACCAGTCGGCTGCCTGGTTTGGCATGGGTTTTCGGGGTGGTGGTCAGGGAAGACGACGCTCTGGCGTTCGTGCAGAAAAGTCAGCAGGCGCTGGCCCAGACCGTCAGGAGGATGGAGGTCAAGGGGGGAGGGCTGGCGCTTGGCATTCTGATCATCGCCATCGGCGTCGTGTTTGTTGCAGTTCGTTATCTGGTAACCCCGTTGCGAACACTGGCGCTTGCAACCCGGCGGGTTGCCGAAGGCGATCTGACGGTTCGCTGTCCGGTGAGCACCACCGACGAGGCAGGAATGGTGGCGGCTTCGTTCAATACCATGGTGGAGCAATTACGTATCGCCCAACGACAGCAGGTTCAGTATGCTGAGGAATTGGAACGGACGGTGGCTGCACGGACACAGGAGTTGATCGGCAAGCGAGCAGAATTGGAGGAGACCGTTGATCTGCTTAAAAAAGAGGCGGAACGGCGGCAGATCGTTGATGAGGCCCTGCGGTTGAGCCGTCAGCAGTATTTCGATACCCTGGAGGCTTCCAAAGCGGGTATTTTCATTATCACCGACCACCTGCTGACCCATGTCAACACGGCCTTTGCCGAATTGTTTCGCCGGGACCGTGAACAATTGATCGGCAGTGCCCCGCTCTCTTTGGTGATAGACGAAGATCAGGCGACCGCTGTTCGTTATATCGAGAAGTTGTTAACCGATAGCGAAGGATCGCCGATCTGTGTCAGGTGCAGGCGTGGCGACGATTCTTTGTTTTTCGGAGAGGTCTGGGCCAAGCGGATGTTCTGGCGCACTAAGGCGGTTCTCGTCGGTACGATTGTCGACGTCAGTGAACTGCGAAAGAACGAAGAGCGACTGCGTCAGCAGGATCGACAGTTGC
This sequence comes from uncultured Desulfofustis sp., assembly GCA_964608305.1. Lineage (GTDB taxonomy): Bacteria > Desulfobacterota > Desulfobulbia > Desulfobulbales > Desulfocapsaceae > Desulfofustis. The sequence goes on from CAZSOA010000002.1 coordinate 40,110, forward strand.
AAAAATCGCTTGAAGAGAAGGAAATCCTGCTCCGGGAGATCTATCACCGGACGAAAAACAATATGCTGGTCATCATCTCGATGCTCAATCTGCAGATGATGGAAGTTGCCGACGAACGGGTGCGAACCGTGTTTCGAGAAATGGAGGACCGGATTCGGGCCATGGCCCTGGTTCACGAAAAACTCTACCAATCGCAGGATCTCTCGGAAATCGATATGGGTTCATACGTTGAAGAGATCAGCCGGTCTTTGGTTGACACTATGGCCGGCGACGGCCGGGTGGGATTATCTGTCGATATCGAACCGATGCTGCTCAATATCGATGCTGCCGTGCCGCTTGGCCTGGTGGTCAATGAAATCGTGACCAACTCCCTGAAACATGCCTTTCCCGACGGACGACGGGGGGTGATCAGCATTGCCCTGCGCCAGGCGGATGATGGGGTCGGCACGCTGGTCATCGAGGATGACGGTATCGGCTTGCCGGACGATATCGATGTGATCAGCGGCGGCTCGTTTGGTATGCAGGTCATCGGCAGTCTCGTGATGGGGCAACTCAATGGGACCATTTCCGTAGGCCGGGAGAACGGCACCCGGTTTCAGATCGCTTTTTCGGAGCCGTCTTCCGGTAAGCGCCTATGAATCAGCGAGCAATTCATGTACTGGTGGTAGAGGATGAGGTGCTGGTCGGCATCATGATCGCCAGGAAACTCCAGGCTGCAGGCTACAGCGTCGGCAAAGTTGCCGCCACCGGCGAAGAGGCGGTGACCCGGGCCGGCCTCGAGCTGCCAGATGTGGTGCTCATGGATATCTCGCTGGCCGGGGACCTGAACGGTATTGATGCGGCACGATTGATCAAGGCAAGACACCGAATTCCGATCATAATTTTTAGCGGATACGATGATACGTTGTTTGCTGCGCGTCTCAGTGATATTGAACCGGTTGCGGTATTAAGGAAACTGGGGCCGATCGACGATATTTTTACAGCGATCAAGAAGGCGACCGGTGGTTGATCGACGTCTCGGGCTGAAGCCGGCGGGAAGTATCCCCCTATTTCCGCGGTAGGCCGGCCGCTGTTGTGCCAAGGATACAGCTGATGGATACCAATGAGTCGGTACTGTTGAGGCGTTTGCCGGGTGCAGATGATTTCGCTGCCTGGGCCGAATTGCTCAGGGTGCTGGCGCATCCTTCCCGGTTGATGATCGTCGACACCTTATCACGAGGAGCATGCAGTGTCAGGCAATTGACCGAGGTGGTCGGCCATGATATGTCGACGGTTTCAAAGCATCTCACCCAGTTGCGGGAAGCCGGTATCGTCGAAGATGAACGGCGGGGGAAACAGATATTCTGTCGCCTTCGCTTACCTTGTGTCCTGCATCTGCTGCATGGCCTGGAAACGATACGGGTTGCCGATCGGGCCCTGGTGCCGACCGGGAGGCAGTCTCGGGAGAAGCAAGAGACAAATCGATGATTGTGGTCGATGTTTTCGGGGTTGGAGATGCGGCGTACCACCTGACAACCACGCGGATCGCGAGAGTGTCCGCTGAGTTGGGTATTGCCGTTCATCTCGCTTCGTGCACCGATTGTGATGAGATGCTCAAACGTGGTGTCTTTGCCGTGCCGGCGGTCATGCTCAACGGCAGGCTCAGGTCGGTGGGCAGGGTGCCGGCGGCGGCTGAGATTATCGACTGGCTGACGGTGCTTTGAGCGGTGCAGCAATCTGTTTTTCTTCATACGGGAACTCATCGGTAGAAAAGGGTTGAAAGAAACCGTTTGAGATGACAGTATTGTACGACTGTGTCTTACTACCATAACTCCGAGCCGAAGGGCCTACGTCCGCGTCAGCAGGATATGGCCCGAGGCCGCAAGGGTGGGGCAGGAAACGGCCCCGCCTTCCGTTCTTGAAAAGGAGTGACCATGCGCATTACCCAGCAACCCGGCAACGGATCGACCGTCCCAGGCGGAACCGCGCCCCTGATCGACAATTACGGACGTACCATTACCTATCTGCGGTTGGCTATCACCGATCGTTGTAATCTGCGCTGCCGGTACTGCATGCCCGAGCAGGGAATTGTGCCGATGTCTCACCACGAAACCTTGAGCTATGAGGAACTCGAACGCGTGGTGCGGATCTGCCTGAGCATGGGCGTCAAAAAAGTTCGGGTCACCGGCGGTGAACCGTTTGCGCGACGCGGGTGCATCGATTTTTTGCAGCGCTTAAAGCAACAAATCGGCGTACCGCGACTGTACGTGACCACCAACGGCGTCGAGACAGCAACCCATTTGCAGAACCTGAAGGCAATCGGGATCGATGGCCTCAATGTCAGCCTCGACACCCTGGATCGTGAGCGATTCGAGATGATTACCCGACGCGATCGGCTACCCCAGGTGCTCGAGACGCTCTATGGGGCATTGTCTCTCGGTATTGTTGTCAAAATCAACAGTGTCATCGATGATGATACCGGTGATGGTGAGATCCTCGCTCTGGTTGAGTTGACTCGGTCAAATCGTTTGAGTCTTCGTTTTATCGAGAAAATGCCGTTCTCAGGAACGCAGGCAATACCGGCCGATCCGGTTCTGCAACCACGGTTGCACCGGCTCTTTCCGGGTATTGTCGAGGTTGCCGGGTCGGAAATCACCACCGCCCGATTATTCCAGGTACCCGGTTTTGCCGGCACACTGGGTATTATCGAAGGCCACTCCCGGCGGTTTTGCGCTTCCTGCAACAAGATCAGGATCACCCCGCGTGGGATGTTGAAGACCTGCTTGTACGACAACGGGGTTCTTGATCTTCGCGATCTGCTCCGTTCCGGCTGGACGGATTCCGAGATTGCTGAGGCAATCAGACGACGGGTCGGCCATCGGTTCAGAGACGGGCATGCAACCGAGCAGGCACAGGCCACTACCTGCCAGCCGTCGATGTCGACCATCGGTGGCTGAAATTCCGGAGACTGCTATGATTTCAGTTCAAGAAGCATTGCGGATCCTACAGGACAATATCCCGTCGGCCCGCCAGGAGAAGGTACCGCTCGAACAGGCATATGGCTGTTATCTCGCTGCGGATCTGGTTGCTCCCGAGCCGGCGCCGCGGTTTACCAGTTCGGCGATGGACGGTTTTGCCGTTCGCTGGGTCGACTGTGCCGGCGCCGATGAATTACGGCCCACGGTTTTGCGGATCATCGGTGAAAGCCAGGCGGGTATCCCGTTTACCGGAGTCTTGGAGCCGGGCACCGCCACACGGATCAGCACCGGTGCGGTATTGCCGGACGCTGCCGATACCGTGGTTCGCCACGAGGATACCCGGGAGCAAGGCGACCATGTGGAGATCCTCAAGGTCAAGGGCCTTGGTCAGGATGTGCGGCGTCAGGGGGAAGAGTTTCAGCATGGTGACCGTCTGCTGGCTCGCGGCGCTCGACTTGGTGCCCGGGAACTTGCCCTGCTGGCCTCATTTGGTCTCTGCCAGGTTCCGGTCTATGTTCATCCCGTCGTTTCGTTGGTGATCACCGGTACGGAATTGGCGCACCCCGATGATATAGCGCTCAAGCCCTACCAGATCAGGGATTCCAACTCCATCATGCTGGCCAGCGCCGTGAAAGACGCCGGTGCGACATTGCGCTTGGTCTCTCATGTGCAGGACAGCCTAGCCGATACTGTTGCTGCGATCGAGCACGCCGTGGCCGCCGAGGATGCAATTATTCTCTGCTCCGGCGGCGTTTCTGTCGGGCGGCACGACCATGTCAAGGAGGGCGCGCTTCGTGCCGGGTTTACCGAGTTGTTCTGGAAGATCAGCCAGAAACCGGGAAAACCGCTGTTTGCCGGGCGGCATGGCGATACCGTGCTGTTCGGTCTCCCGGGAAACCCGGTGTCCGCGTTCATGTGCTTCAGCAACTATGTTCGACCGGTGTTGGCGGCGCTGCAGGGAGCGATATCGGTGACCCGGACGCTGACCGCCCGGTCACCGGAACAGGTCAGAAACGCCAGTAAACGGACCAATTTCATTCGTGTCACCGTTGAGGAAACACCGGGCGAGCTGGCGGTCATTCGAGAAATTGCCCGCCAGGGTTCGCATATGCTCAGCTCCATCGTTCATGCCGACGGCTATATTGTCCTCGGCCCGGGAGAGGTTTTGGCGGCGGGTGGTTTGGTTGAGGTTTGTCTGTTCTGAGCCTCGGTCCGGCGGTGATCTTCAGCGTTGCTGATGGCCACCGGTATCATGTTTTTTATCAGCAAAGCATTGCGGTAAGGAGGAACGGTATGGCCCGGGTGGAAGCGTTATGCATCAGTACCCGAAAGGGAATGGTCAAGACGGCGCAACAGCAGGTGACCTTTCGGAGCGGATGGGGCATTGAGGATGATGCCCATGCCGGCGACTGGCACCGGCAGGTTTCACTGTTGGCCGGCGAGAGTATCGATCAGGTCAAGGAGATCCTGCCGGAGCTGCAGCAAGGAGCGTTTGCCGAAAATATCATCACCCGCGGTCTGAACCTGGCCGTGCTGCCGGTGGGAAGTCGTCTGCGCATCGGTTCGTCGGTGGAGTTGGAAATCACCCAGATCGGCAAGGAGTGTCACAACAACGGCTGTGCCATCAAGAAAGCGACCGGAGATTGCATCATGCCGCGTGAAGGGATTTTCGCCAAGGTCCTCAGTGGTGGGACGGTCAGCGCAGGCGACGAAATCATCACCTTGTAGTGCCGCAGTAACAGGGACAAACCGCGGCTGTGTGTCATGTCACAGCGGCAGATATGGTTTGACCCATGCTTCCAGTTCCCGCTCCAGTTCCTGTTCGTTCAGGCCGAGCAGCCGGTTGAAGAGTGGTGGTGCAAGTGCTGCAAAGGATGCGACGAGCAGCGGGTCGAACCGCGTTGCTGAATCCTGCTCGATGCGGCGCAGCGCTTCGTCGAGCGCAACGGGGTCATGTCCCGGGCCGGGGATGGTCATCGTGTCGAACCGATCGACCAGTGCCAGCATTGCTGCGCCGGCAGGGATGCTCTGTCCGCTGAGACCGGCGGGGAAGCCACGACCGTCGTAACGCTCGTGGAGGCCGCGAATGATCGGTTCGGCGTCATGTAGCCAGCGCTGCCGTTTAATGATCGTGATCGTCTGCCGGTAGCGGTTGCGGAGCAGGGTTGCTTCTTTCTTGCTAAGTGGCTCCTGACTCTGCAGCAATTCTTTCGGTATGCCCCGCCGGTCAAAATCGTGCAGGAAAGCGGCTTGGATCAGGCCGCGGATTTCTGGGGCGGGCAGCTTATGATCTCGTGCCAGCGCCACGGCATAGATTACCAGGCGATGGTGGTGGCCGCCGGCGCAATCCCCGCAATCGGCTCGTGTGGTACCGAGTAATTTCAGCAAAAAGTTGTTTGTTCGGTTGAGTTCGGCAGTGCTGACGATCAGATGATTGTGCAGCAGTACCAGAGCCGGATAGAGCAAAAGCCCACAGCAGAAGACAGCGGCGGCGCCATACCCGAGAACCAGCAACAGGTTGCTGAGCACCATTCGGGTATCCGCCAGCGAGAGCCGATACACGCCGAGCAGATGACCGACAACACGGCCGTATTGGTCGCTGCGCAACGGTATGACCACCTGTTGATAGATGCGTTTGTCTGCCAGCCGGATATGTCCCACCGGTGAGCGCGGTAATGATCCGGTCCGGCGAAACTGGTCCAACCATGGCGTCAGCCGGGCCCCGTCTTCGCGATCTGCGATAAACAGAGGGCGCTGGTTATCGCCGGTGATTTCAAGATACAGAAAGGAACTCATGTCAAGAACCGCTCGCAGCAGTTGTTGTTGGTCGTCGGATATGACCATCTCCGGCTGATTTGCTGCCAGGGCGACAACCGCTGCAAAGGGTATGCTTTCTTGCTCGGCTGATCTGAGTAACGATGCATTGAGACGTCGATACTCGATGGCGCACCCTGCGGCAACGGCCAGCAGTGCGGAAAGCAGGCAGACAACCCCGATTCGGCGAATCAGGCGGGCGTGAATCTCTCTTTTGAATACCGGCAGCTTCACTGATCGATTACCCAGCGGCAAAGGTTTCCCGAAACTCTACCATCGTCGGTGGCAAATAACAAATGGCAAGAACAGCAACAAGGAAGGGAACGCGCGCAGTGTCCCGTGAGAGGCGGGGTTGCCGGTCGGGCCTGGTGGCGGGGAACACCCGGCGGCCGGATGGCCACCGGGCGGAGAACAGTGGATTGGTTCTTAGAGATCCTGATGGAGATCGGCAGGTTCGTAATACTCCTTGGGGTGATCGCACGACGGGCATTTCGTCGGCGGCTCGAGACCTTCATGCAGATAGCCGCACAGGCTGCATTTCCAGGTGATCGGCTTGTCCCGTTTGAAAACGGTACCGCTTTCAACGCGGGCGAGCAGTTTTTTGTACCGTTCGCGATGCTCCGCTTCGACTTTCCCGATCATTTCAAACTTGATTGCCGCCGTCATGTTGCCCTCTTCCCGAGCAACTTTGGCAAATTCAGGATACATGCTGCTGGTTTCGTAGTCCTCGCCGTCAATAGCTTCCTTGAGATTGGCGACGGTGTCACCGATACCGCCGAGCAGCTTGAAGTGGTCGTTGGCGTGACGCATTTCGTTAATGGCGGTTTCCTCGAATAATTTGGCGATATAGTGGAAACCTTCCTTCCTGGCCACCTTGGCGAAGAAGGTGTACTTATTACGGGCCATCGATTCGCCGGCAAACGCTTCTTTCAAGTTTTCTGTGGTTTTGCTCATCATCTTCTCCTGATCTTTTCATTAACGGTTGACGAAGCAGCTATAACCTGCTTCAGCGATGGAAAAAGTGAATCGATAATGATAATTTTTACCAAAAAGTGCAAGAAAAATGTACCGCCGGATTGCCTCAAGCGTGCTTTCTTTCTATTATACCGATATTTTTTCTCTATTGCTTTTGCCAGCTTCACGCATCACCGGTGCTTCATCCGGGTTGTTATGTCCGGCTGGAGCAAGAGGACGAGAGCTTTCTCGGCAACGGTTACATCAATCAGGTGCAGATCGACGGTCAGGGTTTTGTCGCCGGCATCGGTGATGATCGGCTGGAAACGCTCGATGGCAATGGGCAGTTCTCTCCCGTTGAACAAACCGGCCAGAAGCGCTCCGACATCGCCGCTTTGCTGGCTATTGCCTATCGGGCTGACCTGCGGAATGACAAACAAGGTGCGTTCGACCGGGTCATAACGAAGTGACGCAGCCAAGGCAAAATCCATGGCCACGCTGCCGATGTTCAGGCGCAGCGACTGGCCGGCGATGGTGGTATTGACGTTCAGGTCGGAACCGATCAGGCCGATGACGGCGGATACCATCGTGTTGCTGAGTTGCAGATCCCTGATGGATTCAACGGTGATCATGCCATTGATCGATTCCGCCGGCTGATCGATCTTGATCGGCAGGCTTTGCTGCAGCGCTGAGGCAAGGGTCGCCTCGGGGAGGTGTAGGGTGATGGTCTGCTCGGTGGCGGCTGCAGGGCCACCGAAAACGGCGATCAGGATGGCACAGAAAATGATCGATAAAAGCGATGCGGGTCGCATGGTATGAATCTCCTGAGGCGTTGAAAACAAGCGGTTGCCGTCCCGCCGGGTCTGTGGTGTCGGGGGGTGATTGCACCGGGGATGCGAAGAACGTTGCACCGGTCGTCACCGGTCGGTTATGCTTTGCTCCTTAATATACTCAAATTGTTGGAACAAGGCATCTGTTTCCGCTACCGACTGTTGATGCGCCATCCCCGGATAACCAGCCCATGCCGACCTTGACCGTTGCCGCCGATTGTCTGCTGACCGGTATTTCGCCGGAACTTGAGCGGGATATCAAGACGCAGCTGACCATTGATAATCCGCAGTATCTTGCGGCAAAACGCTACGGTCGTTGGATCGGCAAGCGGCTGCAACCGACTTTGCGCTATTACGAGCCGGTACCGGGGGGAATTCGTTTCCCGCGGGGCTTTTCGAATCAAGCGGTTCTGCTCTGTCGCCATCATGGCATGGATCCGGAGATAATCGACAATCGCCGCTTGCTGGCGCAACGGGAATTCATCTGCACCGCATCGTTGCGGCCGTACCAGGAGCGAGCTGTTGCGGCCATCTGCACCCGATCGTTCGGTGTGCTGGAGGCAGGCACCGGAAGCGGTAAGACGGTCATGGCCCTGGCGGTTATCAGCAGGCGCCGGCAGCCCACCATCGTCATTGTTCATACGAAAGAGCTGCTCTACCAGTGGCGCGAGCGGGTCGGTGAATTTCTTTCGCTGGATGCCGGCCTGGTTGGTGACGGGCATTTCACCATCGGGGATATCACCATTGCCATTGTCAACACGGCGCGAAAACGGACCGCTGAACTGGTTCCGCATTTCGGCCATCTGATTGTCGATGAATGTCACCGGGTGCCGGCCGCTCTGTTTACCGACGTGGTTTCCTGCTTCGATTCCCACTACCTGCTTGGGCTATCGGCCACGGCCTTTCGCAGCGACGAGGGGATGACCAAGCTGATCTATTATTTCATGGGCGATCGGGTGCATACCGTCGATCAGATGCACCTGAAGGTCACCGGCGCCGTATTGAAACCACGCATTATCAGGAGAACGACCGGCTTCACCTATGCCTACCGCGGCGACTACCAGGCCCTGATTACCGCACTTACTCGGCATGAGGGGCGTAATCGCCAGATTGTCGACGACATTGTCCAGGCCGTCTGCCAGGACCCCACCGGTACCGCGTTGGTGGTTTCCGACCGGCTCAGTCATTGCCGGATATTCGTTGATCTGCTGGCGCGCCGGGGGATCGAGGCCGCTTTGCTGACCGGGCAGACCCCGGCCGATCAACGCACGGCCATCGTCGAGATGGTGCATGACGGCCGGGTCCCGGTCCTGGTTGCAACCTTGCAGTTGATCAGCGAAGGGTTTGATTGTTCCGGGCTCTCAACCCTGTTTCTCACCACCCCGATCACCTTTGAAGGCAGGCTTCTTCAAGTAATCGGCCGGATCATGCGGCCGGCGGAGCATAAGGTGCCCTGCGTCTACGACTATGTCGACGAGGAGATTTCCGCTCTGCGCCGTTCGGCGGCAGCCCGGCAGAAAGTTCTGCTGCGGTTATGATCATAATGTTTCGCATTTTTCAATAACGTGCTGCATTTGATTGCAGAATATCGGTGGTTGTTGTAAGGTGGCGACCCCGTCGGCTCCGCCGTCTTTTCTGAAAAAACGACGGATCTGCCTCACCATGATTATAATTCGAGTAACCACTCTGACGACTTCCAACGGACAACCGCATGCAACAGACCTTTATTCGCAACGTGGCGATTATTGCCCATGTCGATCACGGTAAGACCACCCTGGTCGATCAATTGTTCAGGCAATCGGGCATGTTCCGAGACAACCAGTCGATGGTCGAACGGTTGATGGATTCGCTTGATCTGGAACGCGAACGCGGTATCACCATCACCGCCAAGAATGGCTCCTATCGTTTTGGGGATTACTGGATCAATATCATCGATACACCCGGGCATGCCGACTTCGGCGGCCAGGTGGAACGGGTTTTACGCATGGCCGACGGGGCGCTGTTACTGGTGGATGCCCAGGAAGGACCGATGCCGCAGACCTATTTCGTGTTAAAGAAGGCGTTGGAAAATCATTTGCCGGTCATCGTTGTGGTCAACAAGATCGATAAACCCGCGGCGCGGTGCGACTGGGTTGTTGACCAGGTTTTCGATCTCTTCGTCAAGCTCAATGCCCCTGATGATATCCTCGATTTTCCGGTCGTTTATGCGTCGGCAAAACAGGGCTATGCGTTGACTGATCCCACCGATGCGGTGGTCGGCAGCGGTTCGATGGATGCCATTTCCCGGATGATCGTTTCCCGGATTCCGGCTCCGGCCGGCTCGCCGGAGGCGTCTTTGCAGATGCAGGTCGGCACCATCGATTACTCGCTGTATCTTGGCCGCCTTGGTATCGGCAAGGTGGTCAACGGCACGCTGACGCTTAATCAGCCGATTGCGGTGGCGCGGCGGGACGGGACTATCAGGCCGGTGCGCATCGCGAAGATTTACCGCTTTGAGCGGGATCAGAAAGTGGCCGTGGATACGGCCTCCACCGGTGAAATCGTTGCCGTTGCCGGCATGGAGGATGTGACCGTCGGGGTCACCTTTACCGATCCGGATGACCCCCGGCCTCTGCCGCTGATTGAAATCGACCCCCCGACCATCTCGATGGATTTTCTGCCCAATGATTCACCGTTTGCCGGTAAGGAAGGAAAATTCGTCACGTCACGGCATCTGAAGGAACGGCTCGACCGCGAGGTCCTCGCCGATGTGGCGCTGCAGGTCGAGCAACTGCAGGAGGGAGTCGGTTTCAAGGTATCGGGCCGGGGCGAGCTGCATCTGTCAATCCTTATTGAGAAGATGCGCCGGGAGGGCTATGAGCTGCAGGCCACGCGGCCCCGGGTGATCATGCGCGAAGAAAACGGGCGCCTGCTTGAACCGTATGAACGGCTCACCGTCGACGTGGATGAGCAGTACCAGGGTGCAGTCATCGAACGGCTGGGAAAATTGCGGGGACAGCTCGAGGAGATGAACCAGACCCACGGGTTGACCCGGATGGTCTTTACGATTCCAACCAGGGGGCTGCTCGGGTACCGTTCGCAGTTCATGACCGATACCAAAGGTATGGGCACCATGAGCTATGTTTTTGAAGCCTATGGCCCGTATGCCGGAGACATCGTCAATCGGGTCAACGGTGCCCTCGTGGTCAAGGAACAATGCATCTCTGTTGCCTATGCGCTGTTCAATTTGCAGGAACGGGGAGCCTTATTCATCGGCCCCGGCGAGCCGCTCTATGCGGGCCAGGTCATCGGCGAGCATTGCCGTTCCGGGGATCTCACGGTTAATCCGGCAAAAGGCAAAAAATTGACCAACATGCGCGCCTCCGGATCTGATGAGGCGGTTATTCTGACGCCGCCACGCTTGCTGTCGCTCGAAGACTGCCTATCGTTTATCAACGAGGATGAACTGGTCGAAGTGACGCCGGCGTCGATCAGGTTGCGCAAGCGGGCCGGCGCCAAAACAAGAGGTTAACGGAAACGATGAAAACGGCGCTGCTCCTGGTGGTCTCAATGCTGGCGGGGATCGGCGTGTTCGCGGTGATTGCCAGGAGATACGGCAGTGACTGTGTTCCTTGACTGATGTTGTATGGCTCCGTGGGCACGGGGCTTCTCACCTTCTGGTTGCTCAATCTGATTTTCTGAACGGTTGCCTCTCCGAGCAGTCATGTTGCTTCCAGGCAAAGTAATCGTTGAGAATCGTCAGGTGGTCAAATGCCAGTTCCGGCAGATTCTCCCGGTCAAAGAGCTCTGCTTTGCCGGCGTCGTCACCGGCCACCGGTATTCCTGTGGCCCGGCCTATGAATACCGTCGACGCGGTATGCATGCGGCTGTCGCGCTGCGGGTCGGAATACGTGTGGAACTGGCGCAGGCCGGTAACCTCAAGTCCGGTCTCCTCCCGTGTTTCCCGAAGCGCCGCTGTTTCGTAGGACTCGCCGTAATCGACGAAGCCGCCGGGTAACGCCCAGCCAAACGGCGGGTTGCGCCGCTCGATCAAGACGATGCGGTCGTCAATCTCGATGATGATATCGACGGTGGGGAACGGATTTCTGGGAGTGATCGGCTGCTGACAGTGAGGGCATTTCATCGTCGAAAGTTATCATCGGCTGCTGATCGGTCGACTAATGCGCCGATTTCCGACCAGTTGGCTACAGACGGCAGGTTGTGTTGGTTACGGTTCCATGGCTGGGAGTAGACGATCGGTGCGAAGCCGGCTTCGGCCAGCTGTCGGCAGGTGGCCGCGCGATCATCGATAAAATGGTGCAGGCCGCAGGCCCTGAGATGCTCTTCTTTGGCGTCATGATCGCCGGTGGCAATCAACCGGAGCTTGTTGACGGTGGCCGGCGGACAGTGGTGATCGAGCCAGTCGTAAACCGGTTGCAGCTGGTGCCGGGCGGTGATGATGGTAACCGGCGCCTGGCGACTCAGGTACGTCAAGGTCTCGATGGCACCGGTAATTGGTTTGAGTCCTGAGCCGATGGAGTCCTCCAGGATGGATGCGAAAATCGATTCAACCACGGCCGGATCGATTGGTAAGCACTGCTCCACCTGAAAGCTGCACAAGTCTTCAATGGCGATCGAACAATACCCATAGTCCCGACAGGCCAGTCGGATGAAGGCCTCGCCGATATCGGCGATCACGCCGTCAAAATCAAATCCGAGACACTCCGGCCGGATCACCCCGGCCGGCAACGACGGGAGATTGGCCTCCGGTACCGAGAAACGTCTCTCATTCAACAATATCCGCCTCTTCGACAAGTACCTGGTAGGTGTATCCGGCGCCGAAATCCCGGTTGGCGGCAACGGTTCCCTGGAGCGTGACGATTTGTTCAACGGCAAGATCCCGGGTGGTGGTCACGACGAGGTCATGGGTGTTCTGCAAGGGGTCACCGGTGCCGTCCTGCAGATGGACCCAGTTGCGCCCCATGATGTTGGCGTTGAACTTGACCACCTTGCCGCGGACGCGAACCACGGCGCCATCAAGTTCAGCGGCCTGAGCAAAAAGTTCGGCAACGCTCCGGGCGTTGTCTCCTAATGCCCGGTCCACAGAGACTTCAAGGAAAGGCGCCACCGCCGCCATGCTGCCTCCGGAGGCCGCCGGTTCCTGCTGTGGTATCGGGGCCGCCTGCCGTTCTGCGGCGACTGCTGCGGCGAACGGGTCCTCGGTCGGCAGTGCCGGCGCCGCCGGTTGAGTTTGCTCTCCCGATGGGGTGTCGGCGATACCGGCGGAAAAGAGAATGGTTGGAAAAGTCCGGTTCAAGGTGTTGCTGTGAAAGTCGTTCATCAGGATACCCGGCAACACGGCAATAGTTGCACCGATCGTTTGGGTGTTCTCCGGCAGCGCGACCCAGACCGGGCCCGATGCGGAATCGAGCTCGACATAGGTGTAGCCGGCCGCATCCATGGTCTGCAGTATGGTGCCGCTGATGATGCCGTCGGCCTCAGCGGCGGTGACGGAGCAAAGCGGTGTGGTGACGAAAACCAGCGCAGTGGCGAGTATGAATAGGTAGTTCATCGGCATTCCTTTTCGTGCAGGTTGATCATGTTGGCCGTAACAATACGTCACTTGTCGGCAAAAGCAAGCCCGTCGAGCAATGGCAGCAGGGCATCGGCCCAGACCCGGTAACCGGCTTTGTTGAGATGGACGCCGTCGAACGAGAACAGGGCCTCGCCGTTGCCGGAAAATGCGTGCGCCAGATCACAGTAACGGCAGCCGGTTCGTTCGGCGAGATTGCCGAGTGCGGCATTAATGGCGGTGACACGGGCCGTCAGCCCCGGCAGATCGAACGGCGGCAGGGCGGTGAGGATGACCACAGCAGCCGGTAATGCCTGCTGAATCATGGCGACGATCCGGGCAACATCAGCTGCCGGGTTCGCGGCGGTGCCGACGAACAGATCGTTGGTGCCGGTCATGATCACTACCCCATCGGCGTGACAATCGGCAAGTTCAGTGGGTACCCGGCGCCGCAGTTCCGCTGCGGTTTCGCCCGATACGCCGCGGACGATACTGCGATAGTCGGGCAGCAGCAGGGACCAGTTGCCGTGGTCGATCAGCGAGTCGCCAAGCAGCAGTAGCGTGTACGGTTTCATCGTCGTGCGCGGGATGCAGGAGGACCGGATCGCGGCATGGCTTGCAGGACCACCAGCCCCATGGCAGCCACCGTCAGTTGTGTTGCCGCTTCGATGGGGGGTGCCGTTGTCGGATCCTGGAAATCGGCCGGTGGATCGGCCGCGGTATCGATGAGTTGTCGCCAGCCGGTCGGGGTGTCCCGCGGGGGTGGCGGGGGGACGACGAACCGGGCTGCTTCGCTGCGGCTGCCGTTGATCAACACACAGAAATCGCTGGTATCGTCTGCATCATGCAGTACCAAGGCAAGGGTGCGGCACTCGGCCGACCAGTCCGGTTGACCGGGTTGCAGCGACTGCCAGCTGATTTCCGGATGATTATTGCGCCGATCACCGGATTCAGCCGGGAAAAAGTGTTCCCGGCGAAAGCAGCGGTGATTTTTGCGCAGGGCGATGCACGAGCGGAAAAAACGGAGCAGGTCCTGGTTCGTTTCCGCCAGAGACCAGTCCACCCAGCCGATCTCGTTATCCTGGCACCAGCTGTTGTTATTGCCGTGCTGTGTTCTGGCGAACTCGTCGCCGGCGGTAAGCATCGGAACCCCCTGAGCGAGGAGCAGTAGACCGGCAGCGGTCCGGATCCGGCGGCGGCGCAGACGTTGTACGTCAGGCGGGCTTGGGTCTCCTTCATGACCGCTGTTCCAGCTCAGGTTGTGCTGCTCGCCGTCGCGATTGTCTTCGCCGTTGTCATGATTACGCTTCGTTTCGTAACTGACCAGGTCGTAGAGAGAAAAACCGTCATGGCTGGTGAGGAAGTTTATCGAATTGAGCGGTCCGCGGCTGCTCGGGCCGTAGAGGTCCGATGAGCCGGCCAGTCGGGAAGCAAGTGAGCTGACCGTATCCGGCAGCCCGGCGAGAAAGCGGCGGCAGTCGTCCCGGAAGCGCCCGTTCCATTCGAGCCAGCGGGGATCGCTGGAAAACGAACCGACCTGGTAAAGGCCGGCGGCGTCCCAGGCCTCGGCGATGATTTTCGTGTCCCGCAGGAGCGGATCTTCGGCGATCTCTTCGATGAGCGGCGGGTCGGTTCGGATGGCGCCGTCCGTGCCGCGGCTGAAGATGGCTGCCAGGTCGAATCGAAATCCGTCGATGTGCATCTCCTCTACCCAATAGCGCAGCGCGTCTAGAATCAGAGAGCGCACCACCGGGTGGTTGCAGTTCACCGTGTTGCCGCAGCCGCTGAAATTCAGGTAGTCGCCGCTTTGCTCATCAATCAGGTAATACACTTCATTGTCGATGGCCCGCAAGGAAGACGTAGTTTGCGTATAATCCGATTCACCGGTGTGATTGCAGACCATGTCGAGGATGACCTCGATTCCCGCCTGATGGAGACTGCGGACCATGGTTTTGCATTCATTGACGGCATCTGCCGGATCGTCGGCAAGACCGCTATGCAGCGCAAAAAAACTGACCGGGTTGTAGCCCCAGAAATTAAGCAGGCGGGCACCGCTTTCGGGGTGTTTGAAAGGGGTGTCGGTTTCATCCCAGGCGGTGACCGGCAGAAGTTCAACGGCAGTGACGCCAAGATCCTTGAGATAATCGATTTTTTCAATGATCCCGGCGAAGGTCCCTGGAGCGGTCGTCTGCGAGTTAGGATGCTTCGTGAAGCCGCGGACATGCAATTCGTAGATGATCGTTTCGGCCAGCGGCGTCTTCAGGGGACGATCTCCCTGCCAGTCGAAGGGTTTGGCATGATCGCTCAGGCAGACCGGCGCAACCCCGTATGCGGTCGGCGCCCTCCATGGTCGGGGGACGAGGTGCCGGCAATAGGGATCGATCAGGATTCGGTCCGGGAAAAAATACCGCCCTGCGGCCGGGTCGTCGATGCCGTCAACCCGGTAACCGTATTGAAGCGGCCCGTCTGCGGCTACCCGGATATGCCAGAGGTCGCCGGTCCGGTTGAGCGCCGGGTCCAATTCTATCTCCGTGTAAACCGGCTTCCTATTGGTCGTGGCTGCTCCGAGAACAAGGACGACCGAAGAGGCATGACGGGCAAACAGGCTGAAATTATGCCAGCCATCTCCCCGGCTCGGGCCGAGCGGCAGCGGCGATCCGGGGCTGGCGGCAAATGGCTTTTTACTCGACATAATAAAAATGATTCTTATTTTTATTTGGCACAGGACGCTGCCGTCTCGAAGTATACCAGTGATTTCGTCGACGGGACAAGAAAAACAGGTGGCTGAACCGGCCGTCGTATCGCCGAAGGAGATGACTATGGGTATGTATCATCGAATGAAGGTGGGTGATCTGACAATCGATTCCATCGACTGGGAGATGACTCCGGAGTGGACTTTCGGTACGTTTGAGTCCTGGGGGGGGCGCGAGCGGATTCGGAACAACAACGAGCGAATCTATTATTTCTATATCGATAATTGGGGTGAAACCCCGAAATTGTACCTGATGGAGCGGGGTGTCAAGCACGCGCGGATTGTTGCTGAAATAAAGGCGCCTACCGACCTCGTCAAACGATGCGTCGATGGCCAGGGTGAGGGTGCCTTTTATGACCGTACCTTTGCCATTGACGATCAGGTCAGGTCCTGGCTCGTTGATCACGTCCTCGATGATGGCGACAGTAGCCTGGTCTGGCCGGTTCGGGAGTCATCGGTAGTGGAGGATATGGGAAAAAGTCTGCCGATCTGGGATGGTCGGCGGGAGGCCGGCGATCTGGTCGTGCTGCCGTCGGCGCCGGAGATGCTTACCGACGAGGATGTGGAGCGAATCATCGGCGAGTTCCGTTTTTTTGATGCCGAACTCAACCCCGGCGGCCGGTTTGCCAACCATCTCCACGATAGCGGAGAGCGGACCATCGTCGATCAGCGGACCGGATTGATGTGGCAGAGCGGCGGTCTTGATATCACCTCGATTCGCCTCATGAACCGCAAGATCGCCGAACTCAATGAGGTGGGTTTTGCCGGCCACCACGACTGGCGGTTGCCGACCCTGGCGGAAGCCATGTCATTGCTGGAGCCGGTGCAAAACGACAAGGATCTCTATCTGAACTCCAATTTCTCCAGTGAACAGCCGTTTGTTTTCGTGGCCGGCCAACGCTTGCCCGGCGGGTACTGGTTCGTTGATTTTAAACAGGGTCGATCCTTCTGGTCTTCAGGAACGATTCCCGGCGGCTTCGGCCGGCTCTGCCGGAGTCTCTCTGCCTGATTCATCATTGGCGGCTGAGCGGATTTTTCCGTCCCGTCGATGGTCGGTTTGCGGCGATCGACGGGCCCCGCTCTGCACGACTTCATCTTTCAAGCTGTTTTCCCGCGCGCTTCTATCTTCTTCTTCCTTTTTGCAGTTTCTTTCCCTGGAACCGGTAAATAATCGGTGAACCCTGCAGGATTGTTGCCATGTTCCGTTGGTACCGGTTATTATGCTGGCTTCAGACGCCGCAGGAAACACCCACCCACACACCGTCAAACGCCCCGGATCGATCGGTGGCAACGGAGGAACGCGATACGATGAACAAGACGTTTCAGATTAGATTCGCCGAACGGATGAACCAGTTGCCGCCGTACCTGTTTGGCATGATCAACAAAATGAAGATGGAAAAACGGTGGCAAGGTGATGATGTCATCGACCTCGGGATGGGCAACCCCATCGATCCCGCCCCCGGACCGGTCACCGAAAAACTCTGTGAGGTGGCCATCGACCCGAAGACCCACCGTTACCCGGCGGCCGGCGGTATGAAGAACCTGAAACGGGAAATAGCGCTCTACTATGAGCGAACCTATGGGGTGCCGCTGAACGGTCAGGATGATGTCATCTGCACCATCGGTTCAAAAGAGGGAATTTCCCATATCTGTCTTGCCTTGCTCGGCCCCGGGGACACGGTGATTGTTCCGGCCCCGGCGTTTCCGATCCATGTCTATGCCGCTGTCATTGCCGGCGCCAATGTGCTGCGGGTGCCGCTGACCTCCGAGGACGAGTTTCTCGCGCAACTGGTCGGGATGTGTAAATCGCTTTATCCGGGGCCGAAACTGGTGATGCTCAATTTTCCGCATAATCCCACCGGCCGGCTGGCGTCCAAGGAATTGTTCGCCGCAGTGGTCAAGTATGCAAAGCAGTATAATTTCATGGTGATCAACGATTTTGCCTATGCCCGGGTCACCTTCGACGGCTATGTCGCCCCGAGTTTTCTCGAGGTCCCGGGTGCCATCGAGGTCGGGGTGGAGTTTGGTTCGTTTTCCAAGTCGTACAACATGGCCGGTTGGCGACTCGGCTATTGTGTCGGCAACGAGCGGATCATTGAAGGGTTGGCGAGAATCAAAGGATATTATGATTACGGCATTTTCTCGGCTATTCAGGTGGCCGGCATCGTGGCCATGCGCGATTGCGACAACGATATCACCGAACAGGCGCAGACCTACCAGCGGCGCCGGGATGTGTTGATTGATGGCCTGGTGAAGATGGGCTGGTCCGTGGAGGTGCCGAAGGCCGGCATGTTCGTCTGGGTCGCTATTCCCGAACCGTATCGGCGGATGGGCTCGGTCCGATTTGCCGTGGAAATGATGAACCGGGCCAACGTGGCGGTGGCGCCGGGGGCCGGTTTCGGCGAGGAGGGTGACGGTTACCTGCGGCTTGCCCTGGTGGAGAACGAAAACCGTATTCGCCAGGCCCTCAAACAGATGCGTCAGAGCCTGCGGGAGATCGATAAAGAGATCGAAGACGGGCGATTTCAACTCGACCCGGCGCCGGCGGCTTGAACGACGGCGATTATAACCGGCCATCATTCGCCAAGGATGCGTTTGGTGATGTTCGGTATTGACAACTTCCTCGTATTTCTGGGAGCGGGTATTGTACTCAATCTTTATCCCGGCCCCGATACACTTTATATCATCGGCCGCAGCATGAGCCAGGGACGCGCCGCCGGGATCGCTGCGGCGCTGGGTATCGGGGCGGGATCCATCGTTCATACGCTGCTCGGTGCCTTCGGCCTGTCGGCCATGCTCGTCACCTCAGCAACCGCTTTCGTGGTTCTCAAATATGCCGGTTGCGCCTATCTGGTCTATCAGGGGGCGCGGCTGCTGTTCGTCACCGAGAAGGTGGCGCACCATGCTGCTGCCATCGCTGGTTGCCGGCCGCGTGACGGGTTGCTGCAGGTATTTCGGCAGGGCGCCGTAACCAATATCCTCAATCCGAAGGTGGCATTGTTTTTTCTCGCATTGCTCCCGCAATTCATTTCGTTTTCCAGCCCGAACAAACCACTCTCCTTTATCGTTCTCGGTGCCATCTTCGTGATAACCGGGACGATCTGGTGCCTTACCGTTGCTGTTTTTTCAGCCGCGTTGAGCCGCCGCCTGCGGCGATCGGGTCCGTTGTCTCGCCTCTTGCGTCGGGCCAACGGTGTTTTGCTGCTGGTGCTCGGCCTGCATCTGGCTACCGCCGAGTTGCCGAGCCGATCGTAATCCCCTGCGCCGGCCGGCGGACTGTTTTTTTCACTGCCGGCATATGTACATTGACATTGTCGCCGGAACGGCTATTATCCCGTTAACGTACATGTACATTAGCGGCAGGTGCTCCATGACTCTGACGGAAAGACAACGCGATTTTCTTGCGTATCTGCAGCGGCGACTGCATCGTGACGGCAAGGTGCCGAGTCTGCGGCAGGCAGCCGGCGATCTCGGTATCAGCCATACCGCCGTGGCGCAGTTGCTCGCGCAGCTTGAAAAAAAAGGCGTGGTGCAGCGTGCGGGCCGTTATAGTCGGACGCTTTGTCTGTTGCCACCGACGCCGCCGCGACCGGCCTTTCCGGCCACGGCGCGACAGCTCCCGATCATCGGCCGGATTACCGCCGGCCTGCCGATGTATGCCCAGCAGGAGTGGGACGGCAGTGTTGTCGTTGATGGTGAATTGTTTCGCGGGAGCAATCTGTTCTGCCTGCGTGTCAGTGGGGACTCGATGCGTGATGCCGGTATCCTTGACGGCGATCTGGTCGTCTGCGAACCACGCCTGCATGCCGAGCCGGGCGAGATCGTGGTCGCCTTGATCAACGGCGAAGAAGCGACCGTCAAACGCTTGTACCCATCCGCCGACAGGATTGCGTTGCATCCGGAAAACGCCGACTATCCGGTATTGCGCTATCGTTGCGACGAAGTACTTGTCCAGGGCAAAGTGATTGGGGTCGTACGGGGGGCTCATCCGAGTTTCTCGCGAACCACGTGAGCACGGAACCGACCATGGTAACGGCGCAGACGGCAGACGTCCCCGGAGTGGTAGCCGTGCCGGGCGGCGGCCCGACGGGGTATTGCACGCTGCTGACCGGTACCTGTGGTTATTCGTACCTGGAATGGGTCGATGGCGGTTTCTATCCGCCCGGCACTCGATCGGCAGATATGCTTGGCCTGTATGGCCGCTGTTTTACTGCCGTGGAATTGAATTATACCTGGTATCAGATGGCTCGTGCCGACGCCCTGGCCCGCATGGTTGCGGCGGCGCCCGCTCACCTCGTTTTTGCCGCCAAGTTGACGCGGACCATCACCCACGAACAGGAGCCGGACTGGCGCGATCAGGTCCGACTCTATCGCCGCGGGCTCGCGCCACTGCGTCGCCGATTACTGGCGGTGCTCGTGCAACTGCCGCCCGATTTCGATCGGACCGTCGGCCATCGCCGGTTTCTCGCGCACCTGCTTGATGAATTGGCCGGCCTGCCGGTGGCTGTCGAGTTCCGGCATGCGTCCTGGGCAGCCGATGCCGTTTTCAGCGAACTGGAACGGCGGGAGGTTTCGCTGGTTACCGTTGATACGCCGCCACTACCCGGCCTGTTTCCAGCGCTTGACGTGGTCACCAACCCCCGGCTCTTCTATGTGCGGTTCCATGGGCGGAATACCCGGGGTTGGCGGAGCGGCGCCATGCAGAAGAAGTTTGATTACGATTATGGCACGACGGAGATGCAACAATGGGCAGCCACTCGCCTCTCGGTGTTGGCGCAAA
>CAZSOA010000003.1:0-53143 GCA_964608305.1 uncultured Desulfofustis sp.
GCCAGTCTAATCAGAAAGCTGTATGCCGCCTATCTCGAAAGTATCCCGTCGTCGCAGCAGGAAATCGAACGCGCCGACGGTGCGCCCGATGCGTTGATTCTGCAGTTTCTCAACCACCAGCGTTGGGCTTCGGCCTACGAGAAGAACGAGAGCGGCCAGCAGACGGTGGTGATTCAGAACACCGATGCAACGGCGGTGACGCTGCCGCTGCCGCCGGCGCCGGCGGACACCCCGACCGAGCAGTGAGCTTGTTATGCCGCGCCGGTTAACCAAGCAGGTTCGTACCATCAGGCTGCCGGAACGGCGCATTACCGAGATCAATGATCTGGTGGCTTCCTGGCCGCATGAGACCAAGGAATTCATGCGTGCCCGTCTCAACCAGTATCGCCCGCCGCCGCTCTTGTTTCGCGTCGCCGCCGGTTGTTGGAACTGGTTTCTGTTGCTTGGTCGGCAGCGGGACCTGCGCATTCTGAAAGATCCTGAGATTCTTACCGACTGGCAGAAACGCTTCGAGGTCTCCGGGCAGACCGTACCGCGCAAGGCCTGGAATACCATTCTGGAAAAAGAGTTGAGCCCGCGGGACCACGCCTTCATGCTGTCCCGGCTTGAGCGGGAACTGTCGGACGTGCATCTGCCCGACGAGTTGCGACGCCTGTTTGAAAAAATCTACCGGGCCCATTTGCGGAAAGAATACACGAACGACCCCGAGGTGCCGCAGGCGCCCATTGTTCTCTTGATCGGCTCGAGCGGCAGCGGCAAGACGGCGACGGCCACCCGGGCCATCGACCAGGTGTTCTTTGCCGACGAGACCCGCCCGGAAGTCGATCTTCAGCAAAAACGTGCAACAGTCATGGCCGGCGTACCGTTCTGGCAACGGCTTGAAGACGTCTCGCCGGAACTTGCCCTGGCCATTGCTAGGCGGCACCGCCTCCGCCGCTATCGGCTGCTGTCGCGCATTCCGCTCGTCAATCTGCTCTGGCGACGGCAGATCGGCAGGAATCTCAACGAGTTGGAAGAGCAGAGCCTGGTCGTCGATTTTGCGCGAATCACCCCCAATGATTTTCAGACGGCGCTGTCCGGGGAGCCGGGTAACTACCTGCGGCGCGCCTTCGGCAACCCGAAGTTCACCTGTATCAGGCACCTCGAGGAGGCGCATTCGGCGTTTGCCCGCAAAGAGAGCAGCGGCGTGAGCGGTGGGGTGGAACGGCAACAGGGAACACTGGTGGACAGCTCCAATATCATTATCGATGAAATCATCAGCGGCACCAGGGACTGTATTCTGATTGCCACCTCGGATCAGCCGGAGGTGTTTGATGCGGCCATTTATCGGCGCTTCGTTGAGAAGGGCGTGATCATCGATGTCTCTGAATACTGGCGCAGCAAGTCAAATCTTCAAGAGATCGTCAGGATCGAGTTGCTGCGCAACAATATCCGGGTCGCAGTCGCTGGTGATCATCCGGTTTTCCCGGGAATCCAATGGATTACCGAGGAAGATTTAAAAAACGCGGTCGGCAAGTTCTACCATATATTCAAGGAGCGCTCGCTGCAGATTACCCCGGCCTATACCCGCAAGTTGGTCGGTTATATCGTCTCCATCAAGAAGACGTTCTGTTCGGCGTTTCTCGACGATTCCCTGCTCGTCCGGCATGCCTTCGAACTGGTGGCGCGCAACTCGTTTGGCGACCTGTTCAAAAAGGTCGTCAACCGTATCGATCGCTCGGTGCGCTGGGATGATTATGCCGGTGAAGTGAAGCATACCTTTTCGGAAATGGCCAACAACTGCCTGCTCTACCAGGTTCGGGAAGAAAAGGGCGTCGTGCTGAACGGCCCGCCGGGCAGCGGCAAGACCTTTCTCGTCCGCACCTGGCTCAGTGACAACCCGTCCATCCACGATATCAGCGCCAGCCCGGGCCTGCTTCATAATCCGGCGAGCCCGGTGGACGGCACGGTGGAGAACCTGACGCGGGTCTATGATATCGCCAAGATGATTGCCCCGGCGGTGGTCTTTTTCGATGAGGCCGATGCGCTGGCCCCGCGGCGCAGCAGTATCGGCGGTGCACCGACGGATCGGTTGACCAATACGCTGCTCAACATTATCGACGGCGAGCAACCGCTGTATCGGGTGTTCACGGTGATGACCACGAATCGTCTGGATCTGCTCGATCCGGCGCTGATTCGCTCAAAACGCCTCAAGGTACTCGAGGTCTCCGGTCAGTTGGCCAGCGGTGATATCAATGAGATCATCGAGGTGACGCTAAGCCGGGCGCCGCGAGAGGCGGGGTTGCGCGCGGCTGATGTCATCGAGGCAGCCAAGGGGCTCTGCAGTACACCTGCCGATTATGCGGCCTTCGTGGCCAAGGCATTATCTTTGCGCAGTACCGAACTATTGGTGCTCCAGACGTTTGCGTCGTTGCCGTCGCTGCCTGAAGAAGAACAGGAACGGTTTGTGCGGCTCAACCAGAAAACCCTGCGTGGCACGCTCGAAGCGCTCGGCAATCCCGGCGACTTGCAATGCCTTCTTCGAGAGCAGCCGAAAGCATTTCTGAGCCGTTACGACGAGATAAAATCATTGTTTGCCGGCATCGGCACAGACCGGGACTATCCCCTGTGCCGCTCGCATCTCTCTTTGGCGCGGCAGGAATTGTCACAGAGCCCGATCAAGAAGGGTAAAGTGGAGCTTGATGATTATCTCGAGGCCG
Source organism: uncultured Desulfofustis sp. (assembly GCA_964608305.1). GTDB lineage: Bacteria > Desulfobacterota > Desulfobulbia > Desulfobulbales > Desulfocapsaceae > Desulfofustis. Next base: position 2,700 of record CAZSOA010000003.1, read on the forward strand.
AGTTGAGCCGGGAGCCGCAAAAAGGCTTCATTGTCGGTGTCGGCGCCGGCGAGACCGACGGTGTTCTGTTGCCGATCGCCACCAGCCTCACCTACAGCCTGACGGCCGAAAAGGTCCTGGTGACCGGCGCGGTATCCGCTTCCGGCGACAGCTCCGCGCAGATGGAAATGGCCGTGCAGATGACCCAGCAGTCTGCCCAGGAGGCGCTGACGCTGGTGAAAAACTATTTTCAGGCACTGCTCCCCGAAATCAGCACGGCGCGGTTGCTCGGGGGGTTTCTCGCGAATATGACGATCCACCATCAGTTGCTGTCTGCTTCGTACACGGTCGGTGGGCCGTCGGCCGGTTATGCCCTTGCCCTGAACACCCTGTCGGCGTTGCTTCACATTCCGATTTATCATGATTTCGGTATTACCGGCGCCCCATGGACGAAAGGTGTGACTAAGGATGCGATCGGCGGTTCGGTGATCATCGGCGGACACAAGAAAAAAGCGGAAAAAGTATTGCAGTACCTGCGCCGTATGTACATGCCGCAACAGAATTACAAGAGTCTGGAGCGGGAGTTCTTGATCAACTACTGGATTCAGAACAAGGATATCCTTGGTGTCACCAGCTTCAGTGACCTGGTTCCTGAGACGATCTGGCTCGGCGAGCAGTATGAAGCGACGCTGCTTGAATTGACGGAGCTGCGCATTATCTACAAATTGAAAAAGTATCAGAGCAACGAGATCGATGCGAAAGGGGAAGAGCAGATCATTCGCCTCAAGTCAGTGCTCAGGCGTCAGGCGGAGCTGGAAATTGTCAGGAAACTTCGTGCCATACGGAATTATATGGGCAATCCGGAGCGTGACCCGCTGATCTCCCTCGAATCTATCTTCAGCCAGGAAGAACCGCCGGTCACCAAGATGAGGCGCCGCATGTCCGGCCTCTTTGGACCGTTGAGCGAGCGTCTCACCGACTGGCGAACCCGCCGTTCATAACCTCCCCATCTATGCCGGCCTGGTTTTTTATTCCACCACCAACCCTTGGTTTTATCGGGGATTCACGGTGGGGTATTGGGTTCTCGGTAATCGGGCCGACCCTGCATACTGTCATACAGGGCTTTACCGGCGGGGAGCGCTCCAATAAGGGAGAGAAGCGCTACCCCGCTCGGCGTTGTTACGGCAGATGGTACTGGAGGGTTGATTCGCCTGCAGGAGGCGGGAATCCGGTGATATGGGCGTACGGTAGTGCGGCCGGCGGGTACCACGGAGATGCAGAATCTGCAGGAATGGCTGAAAGCGGCGTGGCCCGGAAGGTCAATGTTGCCGTCAAGGGTGCCCCGGTCAGCATCGCGGTGGCCGTGGACAGCTGCAGGAGGGCAGTGACTGCCAGGTGCGGACCGGTTATCTGCAGGCCGGCTTCCAACCTCAGTTGATCTGCAGCCTGGTATGCCGGTAAACGTGCGGTCATTGCGATCTCCTTCGCTCCGTCCAGTTTTCGTGAGGGCAGATGCAGCAATGCCCATGGCAAGAGACTATACCGCGAGATAGCGATGGGAGAAAATCGGGAAAATACCTTTTGTCGTGTAAGGTTATCCTGGATCTGCCAAGTAGGATTTTTTGCAGGGCCGGCGTAGGTGGTTATCCTACCAACAGGCAACGGCGGCGGTATTTTCGAGGACTCTGGTGTCGCCTGGCGGCGTTGTACGCTCGTCTACTCGGGCTTGCTGAAATGTTCACTCTCGTTCCAGATCACGGCTCGACGGGTCAGTTCGGTTGCCGTCTTGATGCAGAGCTTCTGTTTGATCCGGTCGCGATAGGTGCCGATGGTTTTTATGCCGAGTTTCATGCGCTCGGCGATCTCACGGGTGGAAAGACCCAAGCCGATCAGGCGGAAGACTTCCAGTTCGCGATCGGTGAGGATCTCAATCGTCGGCGCTCCCTGGGCGTGAGGGTTAATCTGGAATTTGTCGAGGAGCAGGGCCATCATGTCGCGGCTGACATGAATTTTTCCTTCGAGAATGTTGCGAATGGCTGAGATGACCGACTCGGAGGCCTCCTTTTTCATGACGTAGCCGCGGGCCCCGGCGCGGATAGCCCGCTCCGCCCAGACCGATTCGTCGTGCAGCGACAATACGAGGATCGGCATGCCATGATAGTCGGTGGAGATTTCCTTGACGAGGTCCAGCCCGTTTTCCTCGGCCAGGGAAATATCGATAATCGCCAAATCCGGCCGATGGTCGCGAAGGGCCTGCCGGGCGGTCGCGAAATCCTCGGCAACCGCACAGACCTCGAAATCATCTTCCTGGTTCAGCAGCTCTTTCATGCCCATCTGAAAAATGGGGTGATCGTCAACAATGAGTATTCTGGTCATCAGGCGCTAATCTCTTTAGTCACGGAAACCACCGTTCCCATATGAGCGGTTGATTGCAGCAGCAGCAGCGCCCCAATGGCCTTGGCGCGATATTCCATGGTGTGCAGTCCCATCCCCTTCCGCGTGGATAATGTATCAAAACCACTGCCGTTGTCGATAATTTTAATCGACAGCAATTGCGCGTCGGTATGCATGGTGATGCCGATATTGTCGGGTTTCCCGTGTTTGGCGGCGTTGAAAGCCGCTTCCCGGATAATATAATAGATGTGGGTAGCGGCGGTGTTGTCATTGTAATAGGCCGTACAGTTGAATGACAATTCGCAGCTGATCCCAAACAGCGTTTCGATTTCCACGGCCAACTCCTCGATAGCCGCCTCCAGGCCGTTTTCGATAATGTGGACGGGGTAGAGCCCCCGGGCCAGGCGTCTGGTTTTTTCCGTGGCATCAACGATTAGTTCGCGAATGGCCTCGAGTTGTTCGGCCCGCGGTGGATTTTCTTTCTCCAGGGTGCGCTGCAACGCTTTGCTGAGCAGTTCCACTCCGCTCAGATGGGAACCGAGGTCGTCGTGCAGCAGTCGACCGATATTGCTTCGCTCCGCCTCGCGAACGGCAATGACCCGCCGTTCGAGGCGGGCCATTTTCTTCTCTGAGCGGGCTTTCAGAATGTGCAGCCACATCCCTTCGAGAACCATGGTCATCTGGCGGATGTCGGCATTATCGTAGGAGTCCTGGTTGTTGCAGACGCCGGCGACGAGGACAATAGCGCCACTGTTGTAGATCGGGACATCGAGGTGGCGGCGTACATCGGTCTGGTATGGATACGTCAACGCCCGACTGCTCTTACCACAATCGTTACAGATGACGGCGGTTTTCCGCTTGACCGCAGCACCGGGCAGACCGGCGCGCTCGATGCTGCTCGATAAAGCGTGCTTGTTGTCGTAGCGGACCTTGGAACCATCCGCCCAGCGGTGAGAAATGATGGTGATGTGGCGTTGCGGTTTGTTGACGAGCGCCAGGTAGCCCTGCTCGGACCGGGTGACCTGTACAATCCGTTGCAACGTAAATTCATACTTGTCCCGCAGCGAGAAATTCTCCATCATTCCCAAACGCAGCAGGGTGTCGAGCCGCAGTTCATCACGGTGCAGCAGACGCTCTTTCTGGATCCGGTCATCGACCATCTGGTTGGCCAGAACGGAGAGGTCCTCAAATTCACTGAAGGCCAGATCGTCTTTCTCGATTTTTACTTTGGCGTCGGCGGCTCGACGGAAAAAATCGGTGAACAGACTGAAGCCCTGTTTGATTTTGATCGTGTAATAATAGGCCACCAGCAATAACAGTGAAACCGCAACGGTAAACAGGAACAGGAAGGTGGAAACGTTTTTGAAGGCGATGCGCTGGTAGGTCAGGGTGGCGTTGGTGATCAGCTCCTCCATCTCATTCATCCGCATGCTGGTGGCAATGGTCCAGCCCCACTCATGATAGGGGCTGACGAAGCAGAGTTTCTGCTGAAACGGCGGTGCGGAGGAGGCGCCGTCATGGTAAATGACATAGCGTTCATCGGGGGGAGCCGAGACTGCCTGCCAGATCATCTCGCCGTATTGCTCCCCGCTGGCGTTGGTCAGTGTTCTGATGGAACGGCCGATGAACTGTTGATTCTGATGGGAGATGATGGTCCCGTCATAACGAAAAACGAAGACCTCCCCCCCCTGGCCGAACCGCATCTGACTGATTCTCGCCAGTGCGTTGGCCTGATTCAGATTCTCCATGTCGTTATTGTAGATACCGGCTCCGATGAACCAGTTCAATGGCTGGAAATATTTGATAAAGCATATTTTTGAGAAAACATCGTCGGCAAACGATGGTTTGATGAGATTGTAGCGGTAAATCCCCGCTTCTTTCTCGTTGATAATCTCGATGATATCCTGGATGACGGCGGTCGGCTGCCGGTCCAGGGCCTGCAGGCTGTTCTTTCCTTCGAAGAACGGTTCGTCGGCGAACAGGTCGATAATGCCGGTATCGATCCGTCCGGCGAAATAATAGCCGCGTTCATCGTACCAGCGTACCGGCCGCAATACCTCTGCTACCATTGATCGGAGTTCGGCGATGCTTTTCTCATCCTTGTGCATCGAATAGAGGTGCGAGGCGACGGTGTATGCTGATTGCACCCGGTTACGAATTTCCTCCTCGACGGAGATATCGGCCTCGTGCCGGGTGAATTCGATAAAATCGACGACCGTATCATGCTCCTCTTTGACCCGGTCGCGATACTGTTGCTCATACGTGGTGCGAATGTTTTGGATGCTTTCCTGGTGTGCCTGATATTCGTTGATCGCCCAGAAAATGCCGATGAAAATGGCCAGCGCCAGAATCACCAACAGTGACGCGTAAAACGGTGCTGCAGAGAGCGAAATCTTCCGTGCTCTGAGTCGCTTGATGGTGGCTTTCAGGAGCTGTGCGGCCATGGCACGTGTATCCGGTGGGCTGTTGTTGCCAGAGTTATGGGGTGGTGGCCAGGTCGATCTTGATGATCTGCGGATAGATGGTGGTCAAAAAGACCGAGTCCATCCCCTGATGATCCTCGGGTCCGAAATTCAGGGTAATACCGCCGAGATCGAAGCTTCCCACGTGCTGCATGGTGGTAATGAACTGCTCTCTGGTCAGCTCTCCGTCAACGACGGAAGCAATCCGGGCAAACAGCTTGCCGGCGATATACCCTTCCAGGCTGATAAAGCTTATCGGGGCATCGTGCTGGTAAATACGCATGGATTCACGATATTCGCTCACCAACGGTAAATCACTGGTCAGGGGATGGGGCACAACCTGCGTGACAATAACATTCCGCCCATAGGCGCCGAGCGCTTTGGTCAGGCTCTCCGTGCCGACAAAAGAGATATTGCAGAAGACCAGGTCTTCCTTGATCTTGATCTTGCTGAGCTTGATGAATTCGGCGCAGGCCGGGTAGGCGCCGACCATGACCACCGCTTCCGGGTCGGCTTCGTAGATATCGCGAATCCCTCCCATCACCGCCAGGGTGTTCCGTTCATAACTGCCGGTGGAAACGAGGCGCATCCCTCGCCTGGCTAAGGCCAGTTCGATTCCTTTCAGGCCGGTCAGACCGTAGCTGTCATTCTGATAGAAGCAGGCGATTCGTTTCAGGCGGTGCTGGTCGACCAGGTAGGCGGCGATGGTTTCCATCTCCTGATAATAACTGGCGCGAACATTGATGACATAGCGGCGAAACGGATCGCGCAGCATCTCGGCGCCGGTGAACGGTGCGAAAAATGGGATCTGGTATTGCTCGATGATCGGGATGACGGCTTTTGAGGTCGGCGTGCCCACTTCCCCGATAAGCAGGAAGACATTGTCTTCGGTAATCAGGCGAATCGTGTTTTTTACCGCTTTGTCCGGTTCGTAGCCGTCGTCGAGACTGATGAGATGAACCTGGCGTCCTTTGATGCCGCCATGGTCGTTGATATGGGCGAAGGCCGCCAGCAGGCCGGCTCGCATCTCCAGTCCGTGATTCTGGGTCGGGCCGCTCAGAGCGCAGGACTGCCCCAGGACGATCGGCGGCGGTGTGCCTGTCGCGTGGGCGAAACAGGGCATCAGGACGACCGCGATCAACCAGACAAAACAACGCAGAGAAAAGGGTGTCGGCGCTACCAGTGCTAGGCGTGGTGAAATCACGGTATGTCGGCTCCAGCGGATTACGGGAAAAAGATAGCTGCAACATACCATGCCGGATCGAAAAAGGCAGGCATGTTTTGGCTCAGACAGACTGCTTGCGGCACTTGTCCATTTTCGTCGAAGTTGGTAAGAATCACGTCTGCTCCTCCGGTGATGCAGGAGCAGTACCTGGCTGTGAAGGCGCTGGTTGATCGTTGCCGGCAACGGACGTATAGTTTCATCAAGATGTCTGAAGGAGCAATGGTCGTTTCAGCGGCAGACGAGGCAAACGATTTCATGAGCGACGAGCGACAGACGGCGACAGCAGCGGCTCCATCCTGGGCGCTGGCCACCGATCTCTACCAGCTGACCATGGCCCAGGGATATCTGAGTGCCGGCATCGGTGATCGGGAGAGCATTTTCCATATGTTCTATCGATCACCACCGTTTGGCGGTCGATATGTGGTTGCTGCCGGCATCGCGACGTTTGCCGATTGGCTTGAGCAGCACCGTTTTGTCGAGCAGGATCTGCTCTTTTTGAAATCGCTGACTGGTCGCGGCGGGCGGCCGCTGTTCCGTCCTGAATTCCTCGACTATCTGTCACAATGGCGGTTTCGTGGTTCCATCGAGGCCCTGCCGGAAGGCACCTTGGCCTTTCCCCATGAGCCGCTGGTACGGGTACGAGCACCGCTCATGGATGCACAACTGATTGAGACGACGCTGCTGGCCATCATCAACCACCAGAGCCTGATCGCCACCAAAGCGTCCCGGGTGCGATTGGCTGCCGGCAAAGACGAGGTTCTCGAGTTCGGTCTGCGTCGGGCTCACGGCCTTAATGGCGGCCTGGCGGCCAGTCGGGCAGCTTATATCGGCGGGGTGGACGCCACGTCCAATGTGCTCGCCGCGCAGCAGTTCCAGATCCCGGTGCGCGGCACCCATGCCCATAGCTGGGTGATGGCCTTTTCCGATGAAGTTACCGCTTTTACTGAATATATTTCCGTCTTTCCGCATAATTCCGTGCTGCTGGTCGACACCTACGATACCCTGGACGGGGTTCGGCATGCCATCGGCGCCGGTCAGTTGCTGCGCGAGCGTGGCCACGACCTGATGGGCATCCGGCTTGATTCCGGCGATCTTGCCTACCTGGCCGCAGAGGCCCGCAGACTCCTTGATGCCGAGGGTTTTCAGGCGACCCGGATTGTTGCCTCCAACGATCTCGATGAGCGCCTTATCACCAGTTTAAAACTCCAGGGGGCGCCCATCGACATCTGGGGTGTCGGTACGAAGCTCGCCACCGCCTTCGATGAACCGGCGCTTGGCGGTGTCTATAAGCTGGCGGCGGTGGCTGATGAGCACGGCCGGTTGGTCGAACGGATGAAGATATCCTCCCAGGCGGGCAAGACGTCGGTACCCGGTTGCCTTGATGTCGCCCGTCTGAAACGGGACGGCATGTGCGTCGGGGATATCATCTTTGATACCTTGACTGAAGAACAGCCGGGATCGAACGGGGCCCTGCTGACCATCATCTCTCCGGAAGATCCCTGGCATCGCAAGGTCGTTCCCGCACGAGGCATCAGCGTGACCCGGCTTCTCGAGCCGTTGTTTATCGCCGGCAAACGGAAAACCGGACGGGAACCGGTACATCTTGCCCGGCAGCGTACCTTGGCCGGTCTGGCCACGTTCGATCGCGCCATTTTGCGTTTCGACAACCCGCACGCCTATCCGGCAGGCCTGTCGCAGCGTTTGTTTGAACGGCGGGAGGCGATGCGGGCGGAGGAGTTTACCAAGATTCAACAGCAGCTTGCCGAGGGACATGGAAACGGGACGACGCCTACTTCGCGGCAATCGAGGACATGATCATGAAACGAGCATTATTGGTTACCGATATCCAGAACGATTTTCTCCCCGGTGGCGCGCTGGCCGTACCCGATGGTGACGCTATCATCCCGTACGTGACTCGATTGATGCGGCATCATGAACGGTATGAACTGGTTGTCGTCATTCAGGATTGGCATCCGCCGGAGCACGGGTCGTTTGCTGCCAATCACCCCGGGGCACAACCGTTTGAGATGGGTGAGCTCGGCGGGCTCCCTCAGGTACTCTGGCCGAATCATTGCGTGCAGGGCAGCCATGGCGCCCAACTGCATTCGAACATCAGCAGCTGTTTTGCCGAGATCGCCCGTGCCGGGATGCCCACGCTGGTAATCCAAAAGGGCCAGGACCCGGCCATTGATTCCTACTCCGCTTTTTTCGACAACGCCCGACGGCGCGATACCGGTCTGGATAAGGCGTTGAAATCGTACGGGGTTGAGGCGATCGATATCGTCGGCCTGGCCTTTGATTATTGCGTGCGAGCCACTGCCCTTGACGCGAGGACACTCGGCTATGACACCCGGGTGATGATGAGCGGGACCCGGGCCATTGATGAACCGACGGTCGCCGCTATCATCGATGAACTTGAACGGGCCGGGGTGGCTTGCGAGGTCGAGCACTGAATTCCCTGTTTTGTCTGCTTTTGGGAGCAGCTCTCCTCAAGCGGCCTGAGTTTATCGGCTCTTCCGGGGGTAACCGGTTGCATCGGTAACCCGGCTACGCCCTTGGTGTCCGTTGCCGTCAGTACAGCTGGATGTTGACGGCGACGATTTCAGGTCTTGTCTTACATGGTGTCGGTCAATCGCCTACGCCTGTTCGCCTCTCTCGCCTACAGCGCATCGAGTCCTTTTCTTACGCTTTCTCCAGTGTTTGTCCTGCGCCAAAATAGGTGGCCGCCCGATTCTCTTCTTGCGTCCCTGCCTCTATAATCAGCTTAATTCAAGGGTCTTGTCGGATATCGGAGATCCTGACAACAAACAGCTTTTCTTCCACCAGGCAACAGTTACCCCGACCTCTTGAGTAGGAGCGCACCGGAGATTGGGATTTCGATTTTATCGTTGGTTCGGAATGGCTCGACACGGTCATCTCCGCGCGTTTACCTCACGTGTCATTGACAGCAAAGGAGGAGCCAGGAATCATGAGACTATCCAGAAGAAACCTATTGAAGCTGGCGGGAGCAGGCACAACGGCGGCGGTCGCCTCCGGCGGTCTCGGGTTTTCCGTGCCTGAAGCGTCGGCGGCTGTCTCACTGCGGACGGCCACAGCCAAGGAGTATCCGTCGGTCTGTTGCTTCTGTTCCGGCGGCTGCGGCGTTATTGCCCAGGTCGTCGACGGCAAGCTGGTCCAATGCGAAGGCGATCCGGACAATCCGAGCAACCGTGGTTCCAACTGTTCCAAAGGTGCTGCAGTCGAGCAGACCCACCGCAACAGCCAGCGGGTTACCAACCCGATGTACCGGGCCCCCGGTTCAAGCACCTGGGAGGTGAAAACCTGGGACTGGATGATCAACCGGATCGGTGCACTCGTCAAAAAGACCAGGGATGATTCATTTATCGCTCAGGAAGGCGGGGTCACCGTCAATCGGACCGAGGCGATTGCCAGCCTCGGGGCCTCCGTACTCAACAATGAGGACCTTTACCTCATATCTAAATTCATGCGCAGCCTGGGGGCGACGTACGTCGAACATCAGGCCCGTATCTGACACAGCTCCACGGTCGCCGGTCTGGGCGCCACGTTTGGTAGGGGAGCAATGACCAATCACTGGACGGATTTCAAAAACACCGATGTTGCGCTGATCTGCGGCAGCAACGCGGCGGAAAACCATCCGGTATCGTTTGCCTGGCTGCAGAAGGCCCGGGATGAACGCGACGCAAAGATCATCTGCGTCGACCCGCGGTTCACGAGAACGGCCGCGCGGGCGGATCTCTATTGCCCGATCCGCAGTGGTTCGAATATCGCCTTCTGGGGCGGTCTGATGAACTACATCATCGAAAACGAGAAATACCACAAGGAATACGTCGTCCATTACACCAATGCCGCCTCGGTCATCAAAGCCGGGTTTTCGTTTGATCCGGAAACCGGTCTGTATGACAATTACAGCGAAGACAAGCGGAGCTACGGCAAGGACAACTGGGACTACGATCGTGACTTCATGAACGAGGTCGTCAAGGATACGTCCCTGCAGAACCAGCGCTGCGTCTTCCAGCTGCTGAAAAAACACTATTCCCGTTACGATATCGACACCGTGGCGCAGGTGTGCGGCGCGCCGAAGGACAAGCTCGAACAGGTCTATGAACTGTTTTCATCCACCGGTGAAGTCGGCAAGGCCGGCTCCATCCTCTATGCGATGGGCCAGACGCAGTTTACCTCCGGGTCGCAGAACGTCCGTTGCATGGCCATGGTCCAGCTGCTGCTCGGGAACATGGGGCTGCCGGGCGGTGGTGTGAACGCATTGCGCGGCCACTCCAACGTCCAGGGCTCCACCGACATGGCCCTGCTCTTCCACCTGATTCCGGGCTATATGCCGTCGCCAAATACCGCCCTGCCCACCCTTGAGGCATACAACGCGACAACTCCGGCCGCCCCGTCATACTGGAGCAATCGGCCCAAGTTCGTGGCCAGCCTGCTCAAGGCCTGGTACGGTGACGCCGCCACACCGGAAAATGACTTTGCCTACGATTTTCTGCCCAAGGCCAAGGCCGGCAAGAATTACTCGCACATGGCATTGTTCGAGAACCTCTATGCCAACGAAAGCATCAAGGGGCTCTTTGTCTGGGGGCAGAATCCGGCGGTAGCCGGGCCGGATCAGAACCTGGAATCCAAAGGCATGGAGAACCTCGAGTGGCTCGTCTGCTGTGATCCGTTTGAAAACGAGACGAGTGCCTTCTGGAAGCGGCCGGGTGCTGATCCGTCGGCAATTAATACCGAGGTCTTCCTGCTGCCGGTTACCACCTTCCTCGAAAAGGAAGGCACGGTTACCCACAGCGGCCGCTTGATCCAGTATCGTTGGCAGGCGGTTCAGGGACCGGGCAATGTCCGTCAGGAATCGTTCATCCTCGATCGCCTCGTCAAACGTGTCAAAGCGCTCTATGCCGCCAGCGAAAAGCCCCAGGATCAGCCGATCAAGGCAATGACCTGGGATTATCCCGATCCGCTCGCCGGTCAGGGGGCCTTTATCGACGAGGTCATGAAGGAGATCAACGGCAAGGACCTGACCACCGGCAAGCTGGTGCCGATCTTCGCCGCACTGAAAGATGACGGCACCACCAGTTGCGGTAACTGGATCTATTCCGGCATGTATACCGAGCAGCTCGGCAACCGTACGCAGAGCCGGATTCTTGATGATCCCGGCGGCTGGGGTGCGCATCCGGGCTGGGGCTTTGCCTGGCCGGCCAACCGTAGGATCATTTACAACCGGGCCTCGGCTGATCCGTCCGGCAACCCATGGTCGGAAGATCGCAAGTATATCTGGTTCGATCAGGCCTCGCAGAAATGGACCGGGTACGACGTCCCGGATTTCATCGGCACCGTGAAACCAACCGATCCGCTTGGCGACAAACCGTTTATCATGCAGACCGAACGGGAAGGGCGGCTCTTTGCCGTCAAAGGACTCAACGACGGCCCGTTCCCGGAACATTACGAGCCGATCGAAAGTCCGACCACCAACGTCCTGAACACCCGGCAGAACAACCCGGCCTGTTATCTCGGCCCGGAGGGTGTCAAGTCGATCGGCGATGCCAGCAAGTACCCGATCATCTGCTCCACCTGGCGGGTCTGCGAACATTTCCACACCGGCGCCTACAGCCGGAATATGCCGTGGCTGGCGGAGCTGATGCCGGCCTCCTTCGTCGAGATGAGCGAGGAACTGGCCAGTGAGAAGGGGATCAAGAACGGTGAAACGGTCGAGTTGGTATCCGCCCGCGGCACGGCCAAAGCCGTTGCCATGGTTACGCCTCGATCCCGGGTATTCAACCTCAACGGCAAGAATGTGCATCAGGTCGGTTTGACATGGCATTTCGGCTATCAGGGATTGGTGAAAGGCGATGTCGCCAACAATATCACCCCCCACGTCGGCGATGCCAATACCGCCATCCCTGAATTCAAAGCGTTTCTCGTTGACGTAAGGAAGGTGACGATATGAGCAGAATGGCGAGATTGATCGATATCACCCGTTGCACCGCCTGCAGAGGGTGCCAGGTGTCATGCAAGCGCTGGAATCAACTCGACGGGGAAATCGGCGAGTTCACCGGTAGTTATCAATCCCATGAAGATCTGTCGTTCAACCGCTGGACGATGATCAAGTTCTACGAGGAGAAAAAGCCCACCGGTTTTGAGTGGCACTTCCGCAAGGCGACCTGTATGCATTGCGAGGACGCCGGTTGCGTCAAGGCCTGCCCGAACGGGGCCCTGGTCAAGACCGAGATCGGCGCGGTCCGCTGGATCGAGGAAAAATGTATCGGCTGCGGCTACTGCGCCAAGGCCTGCCCGTTCGATATCCCGAAGATCAACGCCGATGTGAAGAAGATGCACAAGTGCACCTTCTGCTACGACCGGATCACCAACAATCTTACCCCGTCCTGTGCCAAGACCTGCGTGCCCGGGGCAATCGTCTATGGAACCTGGCAGGAAATGGCGGACCTGGCTGATACCCGGCTGGCCCAGGCCAAGAAGAAGTACCCAAATGCCCAGATCTACGGGAAGAATGAGCTGGGCGGGCTGGGCGTAATCTATGTCCTGCCGGACAACCCGGCCAACTACGGCCTGCCGGTCAACCCGCAGCTGCCGGTCTCGCTCGGGTTGTGGAAGGACGTGGTGCAGCCGTACGGCAAGGTGCTGCTCGGTGCCAGCATCGCCGGTACCGCCCTGGCGTTCATCATCTCGCGGCGGAATGCGTTTGCCCAGAAATCAAGCGCCAAGATGGAAGAAGGAGGCGGCAATGAGTAAACCAAAAATGATCAAGCGCTTCAGCGCGGTGGTGCGGTTCACGCACTGGGTGTATGCCATCAGCTTCATCGTCCTGGCGGTGACCGGTTACATGCTGTTCGGCACGGAACTGGACGGTATGGAACCGCTGTTCGGTGGGTTGACCGGGGCGATGGTGGTGCATCGGGTGGCGGCCTGTTTTCTGATCGGGGCGATCGTCGTATCGCTGTTGATCCGGCCGTCGGAGATGCTCTACTGGATCAAGGAGTGCTTCAAATTCAACAAGAACGACGCGGCGTTCATGGCGTCCTTTCCACTCAAGTTCCTCGGCATCAAGAAGAAAATCCCGCCGCAGGGGTTTTATAACGGCGGCGAGAAGATCAACTCGTTGATCCAGATCACTTCCGGTGCGGTGTTGATTATCACCGGGCTCTATATGTGGCTGGATCCGACGGCGCCGCTGTGGATGTATCCGCTGCACGCGGCGTTCATGGTGATCGGTTCGGCGGGTGCCATCGGCCATATCTATCTGGCGGCGCTGAACCCGGTGTCCAACGAGGCGATCCGGGCGATCATCGCCGGGGATATCTCAGAGAAGTATATGATGGAGAACCACGAGCAATGGTATAACGACGTGTACAAGGGGCAGAAAAAAGTCTCGTAAGCGCTCGTCATTGGTTGGGAATTGTTGTTGCGCAGTCGGGGGATCGGGAAACCGATCCCCTATTTTTTTGACGGCCGCCCGGAAATCTGGTTATGTAACTCGGTTATCACCGAACATGAAGCAACGTATCCCGCCGGGCCGACCGCCGCCGGAGTCAGTGCCAGCACTACGCAAAAAACTGATTTCGCTTGATTAATGAGGATTTTCATAAAAAAATGATGAAACAACCATCTACCGCCATGAACCTGCCGCACCTGCCCGACCTACCGGAAACGCCCGCTGAGCTGGTAGAGTACTATCGTCAACTCGATGACTATTGTGCCGATCGTGCCGCGTCATTGCCGGCCCCCGATACAGAAGTAACCGACGAGACAAGACGGATCATCCGTTTCCTGCCTGCCGAGCAATCTCTTGTCACCCTTGGTCTGGCCCCGGTGGATACCGAGCAGGCCGCCGAACAGTTTCGCGCCATCGTCGATCTGCTTGCCGCCAATTCGCCGGACAACAAGCTGGCCGCTGGTCTGCAGGCGTTGCTTGCCGACGGCGAAGCACCCTCATCATGGTGGGAAGGGGCATTGCATGCTGTCGAAAAACGGTTTGTTGACTGGGCGGAAGCGCACCAGCTCGACAGCGATTCGGTCCTGCAATTGGTGCATTGGGCGCTCAGTCCGTTCTGGCGCGCCGCCGCGCAGCGGCATAAGAGCGAGCTGCAGGCGCTGGTGACCAATGAGCGGCCAACCTGCCCGATCTGCGGCAAGCACGCCGATATCGCGATACTCGATGACCGGCAGCACGGGCGCCGGTTTCTCCACTGTTTCTGCTGCAATTGGCAATGGCCGTTCAGGCGGATGGGCTGCAGCTATTGCGGCAATACCGATTATGCGCAACTCGGCTACCTGCTGCTCGATAAGCTTGATGGCTACAAGGTCTATCACTGTGAGGCGTGCAAAAGCTACCTGAAGACGTTTGACCGCCGCGATGAAGGGCAACGGCTGGACAGCAGTCTCTTGCTGGAAGGTATTAAAACGCTGTTTGTCGACCGCCTCGCTATCGAAAAAGGCTACCTGCCTCTGCATGGTCAGGGCGAAGAGCAGTAGTAAGCGGTACGCTCAAGACAATAATTCCGGATGGTCCCTGAACCATTCGAGTGACTCTGGATTAGCCAATGCGTCGAGGTTGACGCTCGGCCTCCCATGGATGACGTCGCGCACCGCCGTTTCGACGATCTTGCCCGACTTGGTGCGTGGAATATCGTTGACCTGGATAATAACCCGCGGAACGTGATGGGCGGAGCAGGATGCGCGCACGGTCTGTCTGGTTTTTTCACGCAGAGCGTCGGTTAACATCAGCGGTGGACGAAGAACGACGAACAGGACGATCCGGATGTCGTTATCCCATTGCTGGCCGATGGCGATGCTTTCGATGATCTCATCGAGCCGCTCGACGGCGCGGTAGATCTCCGCTGTGCCGATTCGCACGCCGCCGGGGTTCAAAGTCGTATCGGAACGTCCGTGGATGACCATGGTGCCCCGCGCCGTCAGCGTGACGAAGTCTCCATGGTGCCAGACGTTTTCATACCGCGCAAAATAGGCCGCGTGGTAGCGGCTCCCATCATCATCTCCCCAGAAACCAAGCGGTTGCGACGGAAATGGCACCGTACAGACCAACTCTCCCGGCCGGTCGATAATCGCTTCTCCGGCCTCGTTGAAGACCTCGACAGCCATGCCCAACCCCCGGCACTGAGATTCGCCCGGGTAGACCGGCAGGATCGGGCAGCCGAGGACGAAGCAGGAAACGATATCGGTCCCGCCGGAAATCGAGGCCAGGCAGACGTCCTCCTTAATTGCTTGATACACATAGGAAAACCCTTCCGGAGCCAGCACTGACCCGGTCGAGCAGATGGTTCTGATTGCGGAGAGATCGTAGTGATCGGCCGGTCTGAACTGCTCTTTTCTGAGCAGGTCGAGGTATTTTGCCGAGGTGCCGAACAGTGTCACCCGGGCCTGTTCGGCATAGCGCCAGAGGACACCGGTGTCAGGATATCGCGGCGAGCCGTCATACAGCACCGGGACGGCCGCGCTGGCCAGGACGCTGACGAGCCAGTTCCACATCATCCAACTGCAGGTGGTGTAATAGAAGACCCGGTCACCGGGGTGGATATCGCAGTGGAGCTGATGCTCCTTGAGGTGTTGGAGCAGCGTGCCGCCAATGGTGTGGACGATGCATTTCGGCCTGCCGGTGGTACCCGACGAGTAGAGGATATACAGCGGGTCGTTGAATGCACAGCGGGTAAAAGACAATGGCTTGTTGCGGCCGGTTGCGATTACGTCGTTCCAGGTGTGAGCCGATCCGGTGTGGTGAGGTGAATCGTCATCAATCAGCACCAGGCGTTCAAGGGAGGTGATCTGCCGGCGGATCTGCTCGAACTTCGTCCGGTGATCAAAAAGCTTGCCGTTGTAGCGGGAGACGGAGGTGGCGAACAATACCTTCGGCGTGGTCTGGGCAAACCGTTCGACGATACTGTCACTGCCGAAATCAGGAGAAACGGCGGTCCATACGGCGCCAAGACTTGCGGCTGCGAGCATCGCCGTGAGCGCTTCCGGTGAGTTGGTCAGGCAGCCGGCCACCCGATCGCCACGCTGCACACCGATTGCGCGCAGCCAGTACGCCAGGGCGCCGACGTCTTGTACCAGTTCGGGAAAAGAGAGGTGCTTGCTGTGGGCATCTTCAACCAGGCTGATGACACCGGTTGTTCCGGTGCGTTGGCGCAGCAGGTTCTCGGCGAAATTGAGGCGGGCATCGGGGAACCAGCGTGCCCGCTCCATGTCCGCACCGTTGGCCAGAATCATGTCCCCTTTGTCGCCGATTACCTTGCAGAAATCCCAGAGCAGCGACCAGAATTGCCGGTTCTCCCGGATCGACCAGGAGTAGAGCGCCTGATAGTCGGGGAATTCGGCGCCGCTCCGGGCAGCGGCTTCAGCCATGAAGCCGCGCAGCAGCGACTCTTGCTGACGCTCCGCGGACGGTGTCCAGAGCGGTGTCGGGGGAGTGGTCTGCATCGATTGCTGGAGATGATCGGTCATGATGGTTTACAGGGTGGCGAACCAGTCGACCACCCGCCGGACTGCCTCAATGGTTCTGCCGCAGCTGCCACCGATAAACGCTTCGTCAACGATTCCCGATACCGGATAGCGCTCGAGGGCCTCCTGTCCGTTGAAGTCGACGAAGGCAAGGCGGGCTGTAAGTTCCTGTTCGTTTCTGCCGAAATCACTGCCCGGCAGCAACGCAACGCCGGTATCGGCCAGAAGTCGGCTGCAGAGTTGCGGGCCCGTGCCCACGCCAAGGCGGGCAAGCCGTTCACGGTACGGCTCAAAGTCGGGAAATACGTAGAAACCTCCTTCCGGCGGCAAGACCTCAATGCGCAGCACGCTCAGCATCTCCATGACAACTCGTGCCAGCGCACCCAGGATGGCGCGGCAGCACGCCAGGTAACGCTCGATTTCATCGTTGGGAGTGAAGGCGCTGATTGCCGCATACTGGATCGGGGCACTGGTTGAGGTGTAGGTTTCACTGGCGACGACGGCCATCGCGTCGCTGAGCCAGACCGCGGATTCGGGTACGATGAAAAAACCGAGCCGCCAGCCGCCGGCGCCGCACCATTTACTCAGGCCGCTGCTATAAATGGTACCTTCAGGATAAAGGCTGACCAGCGAGGTATGATCGTTATCGTAGGTGGTCCTGGCATAGATCTCGTCGGCCAGCACCATGACCTGATAGGTGCGACAGACGCGGGCCAGCTCGACCAGCTCGTAACGCCGGTATGTCTGGCCGGTGGGGTTTGATGGATAGTTGAGAATCAGCAGCCGGGGGCGGGCAGGATCGAGCCGGCAGATGGCGTCGAGCTGTGCGGCGGTGACTTTCCATTTCGTCTCCCGCGTGGTCACGATGGTGTTGACCGGGCGGCCGGCGATACGGGCCTGGGGGAGATAGGAGACCCAGGCCGGCATCGGGATGAGGATCTCACCGTCGTAGACCAGTTGCAGAATAAACATCAGCTCCTTGGAGCCGGGGCCGACGATGATGTTTTCGCGGCTGCAGTCGATCCCGAACGAACGACGATGATGCTCAACCAGTGCCTCGCGCAGAGCCACCAGTCCTTTGACCGGCAGATAATCTTTCTCGCCGGCGTTCGCCTGCAGAGCGCTGACCACCGGAGCGGGTACCGGAAAGGGGGATTGGCCAAGCCCGAGCCTGAAGATCTGACGCCCCTGGTCGGACAGGTCTCGGCACTGCTGTTGAATGGCAATCGTCGCCGAAGTGGTAAGTCCGGCCAGATTGGGCGAAAGGTGGGGAAGTGCGGCTGGAGAGGGAATCGGCATGGAATCCTCCTGCTGGTGACACGTGTCGTACAACCTGCCTGGGACAGACTATAAGTGCTGCCGCTCCGGTTCGCTAGAGGCAGTCTGAAGGCGCCTTGGAGCCTTTGCCGGCCGGCGCCGAGGTGACAGGAAGCCAGCGGTATCGCGTGGCGGGCGAATCAGGGGAGTTCCGCGAAGAGCTTTTCCTGATCGGTGGTGCCGATGAAGATCAGCTCGTCGTTTTCTTCGAGAACGGTGGTCGGATCGGGGCTGATCTTCAGGGTTTCACCGCTGCGGATGGCAATAATGCTCAACCCGGTACGTTCACGGATGCCGCAGTTCATAATGGTTTTTCTGGCGTACGGGGCTCCGGCACGACGCTGGAGAACAACAAGTCCTTCGGTGAACAGGGAGATTTCATTTGGCTGGAGCAGCTGAAAAATGGTCCCGGCGCCCAGTGATGCATACGACATGACCTGGTCGGCACCGGCCATATGCAGTTTTGCAACGCTTCGTTCAAGAATGGATCGGCTGACGATCTGAATGTCGGGACGAAGCTGCCGGCAATAAAAAGTCAAATAAATATTAATATCGTCGCTATGGGTGGTGATGATGACCGATTTGACCGAATCGATTCCGGCTTCTTTCAGGGTGGCGATATCGGCTGCATCGCCGACGATGATCTTGTCGAGATATTTTCCTTTGGTGATGTTCGCTTTCTTTTCAATAATACGGAAATCGATATGATGTTCCTCAAGCGTCGCCGCCGCAACCTGACCGACCCGGCCGCCGCCGAGAATAAGGACCTGCGGGGTGCCGGGTTGTTGCTGATACCTGACGGTGTAATAGTCATCGAAACACTTGAGCTGGCTGCTCGTACCGGCCATGACGAGAATTGTCTGTGGTGCTATGACGCTGGTCGGCGATGGGACCATGAACCTGCCCCGTTCCATCATGCCGATCACCGTCACCCCGGTTGCCTTGCGGATGCCGGCCTGGGCCAGAGATTTGCCTTCGAGGCCGGTGTACCGCACCGGTAACTCGGAGATGAGCAGATCGCCGAATCGGCCGATGACGGTGGTTCCCTGACCGACGCCGAAGGCCCTCCTGGCCAGAGAAACCCCGAGCATGGTCATGAATTCATAGACGCTGACATTGCCGGAATATTCGAGGATATCGATCGAGTTTTTATTGGCGGCGTTGGTGACGATTGGTACGTCTTCGCTGACCTGGCGGATGGTAAAGCAGATATTGGTGCTGATCAGGTCATCGTTGGTCACCACGACGAGTGCCGCTTTGTCCACCTGGGTCTGCCGATAGGTCACCTGACGATCGAGGTCGCCGACGATCACCCGGTACCCTTCATCGAGCAAGGCGGATGCGTATTGCTGGTTGCCGGTGATGACGGCATAGGGAATATGACGGCGGATAAGGTATTCGATCAGTCTGGTGGTGATCGGATCGACATTGGTAATCAGCACGTGGCCGTTGGTATCGTCCGGCAATTTCCGCGCCGTTCTCGCCTGTTCCTGGGCCTCGAGCCAGGGTGCGTAAAAAAACTGAATAAAGGTGAACGGGAGGATGATCAGGAGGAAGAGGACGCCGGTGACGAGGACGAAAATCGAGAAGAAACGGCCCAGATCGGTCTGAAAGGTGATATCGCCGAAGCCCAGCGTCGACATGACGGTGAGCGTCCAGTACAGGCCGGTCATCCAACTGTAGTCACGCCCTTCGTAGTCCATCAGCACATGGAACAGAATCGAATAAAGGCTGATGACCAGCAACAGGAACCCCAGATATTTCCAGAGGACGACGACATTACGCTTGGTTGTCCTGCTCCGCAGGAAGTACATGATTTCGGGGATAACGAATTTCATGGCTCGTCTCAGCGATGAAGGTTGTCCGGCATGGCGTTGATCAAGGAAACGAAGCGGTGATCGGATCTGCCACGCGTCAAGAGAAAGGACACGCAGTCTCGCTCAGCGCCGGGTCTACACATTCCCGAGATGACTATAGCACACTTGCGGTTTGCCGGAAACCTACCCGTCGATTGGGGAAACAGAGGTGCGCCGGTAATGGCGATAAAGCAGCAGGGCAAGGCCGGCAAGCAGCGCCATCAGAGTCAGCGCATACCAGGGAAACCAGGCGAACGCCTGACGGAACGCTTCGTGTTCCAACAGGTCTGCCGTCAGTGCCGGGTTGTGATGCTGTGCACGGTCGCGGACATGGCGGATCAGCAGGGCAAAGAGCAGGCCGATCAGGCCATAGGCGAGATTGAATACCAACCCTTTGAAACTAAGCACGGTAGCACGCTGGGCCGAAGCAGTGATGCGGTTGAGGTAGTGGCTGGTGAAAAAGCCGGTCAACAGCAGGCCGATCATGACCGCGGCCATCGGCACCACGCCGAACCGGGGGAAAAACCCGGTCAGCCCCCAGAGGGTGGCGAGCAGGAACAGGCCGAGCAAGCAGCAGTTCGCAGCAGCGGAGAAGCGATCGACGAGCCATTGCGCCAGTTTCGGTACCACCAGGCCGAGCAGCGAAAACGACGCCATGATGATGCCGAAACTGGCTTCCGGCAGATCAATGAGACGGAAATATTGACTGGCCAAGGTGATGATCAGTCGTAATAGATGGTCGTAAAACATGCCGAAAATGATGATCGCCAACGCCAGCGGGGTGGTGGCGATCCAGCGGCCGGCCTGCACGATGAGCGAAATGACGGAGCCGATGGTGGCCCGTGTTGCGTGGCTGTCCCGCGGTGACTCCTGCAGGCGCATCGTCGTGAGCAATGCCAGGACGGCAAGGACCAGGGTCAGGTAGATGGGGAACCGCATGGTCGTCTGCTGACTCAGCGTCAAATCGATAGTGAGCAGGGAGAGCAGACGATTGGCGGTGGCCGGATCGTAGACGAGAGCACCGATAGTCATCGCCGCCACGCCGGCCAACGCCTGCAGTCGCATCAGACCGGCAAGCACCCGAGGCCAGTGCTCCGGGTTTCCTTCTTTGATCAGCGCGTCGTAGGCAATCGCTTCGTCGGCGCCGCTGGCCATGGCTTCCGCCAGTCCACTGAGGACCCGGTTGCAGAGAAACGCCCAGAAGACCAGAGTTATATTGGCAAGCGGCACAAAGGCGATCAGACTCATCTCGCAGATCATGGTTGCCGAGGTCAGGATGAGCAGACGCCTGCGGCCGAGCAGATCTGCCAGTGCGCCGGACGGTATCTCTGCACAGACGATGGTTGCCGCCCAGACGGCGTTGAGGATGGCGAATTGTTCGATGGACAGCCCGTAATCGAGGAAGAGTATGGTAAAGACCGGGTAATAGAAGCGTGCGTTGAAGAGGATACGAAAGGTCACAAACAGGCGGATTGTGGTGATGATAAATGGCGATGGCTCAGACATGGTGATCTCCAACTCACTCAACGTCGATGGGCACTGAATCGCCGTTCCAGGTGGTGGACACCGAAGGACAGCAGCAGGCAGAGCCCCAGATACATCCCGGTGATGGTCAACCAGACTTCGATGGAGGCCTGGGTTGAGGCCATGACCTGCAGCCCCTGAAAGGTCAACTCCTGAATGGAGATGATGGAGACGATGGAACTGTATTTAATGGTGTTGATGAATTCATTGGCCAGCGGCGGCAGCATCAACCGCAGGGCCTGTGGCAGAACGATGAACCGCAGCTGTTGCCGGCGCGAGAGGCCGAGCGCTCGCGCCGCCTCCCATTGCCCTTTGTCGATGGCCTCGATGCCTGCCCGGACGATCTCGGTGATGTAGGCGCTTTGAAACAGCCCGATGGTGACGGCGCCTGACAAAAACGGGACGATCTGCCCGGGAGGCGCGGCCAATAAGGCGAACCGGTCCTGCCAGGTGGGCGAAAGGCCGCGGATGAACGCTTCGATCCCGAGAGCGGGCAGGATCTGGTCACTGACAAAGAAATAGAAAATGAAGATCAGCACCAGCGGCGGGGTGTTGCGAATCAACTCGACGAAGGTGCGGGCGCAAAGCCGGGGAAACAGGCTCGGCGCGGTTCGGGCGATGCCCATGAGCAGCCCGAGCAGACCAGCCAGAATCATGCCCCAGATGCTCAGCCGGATGGTGGTGAATAATCCGTTGAGCAGGATGTTAGGTAACCAGCGTCCGGTCTGCTGGTCATAGCGGACCAGGTAGGTCGGGATGATCGACCAGTTCCAGTTGTAATTGAGTGCAAAGAAAAGTCGATAACAGATGAATGCCGTCAGACCGAGCAGGCAGGAGAGGAGCAGCAGATCAAGTAGTGACAGGGTGAGTGGGCGCTTGGCCATGGAGGGCTGCATTCGCTGCGGCAGGGCAGATGAGGTGAATGCCGCAGCGAATGCCGAAGCAAAGCGGGGATACCGCTGTTATTTCACCTGGTCGAGCCAATCGCGGGTCTCGAACCAGTAGTCATGTCGTTCCTGTAACCAGCCTTCCTCACGCACCCCGGTGATCCAGGAGTTGAAAAAGGCGAGCGCGTCGGGGTCGCCTTTGCGCAGTGCAAATCCGATCGGCTCCCTGGTGAAGGTTCCGGGAACCGGCTGGAAAAGGGTGTCGCTGTATTCCAGCGCCTCAAATGCCGGCTTCGGGGCATTGGCGATGACCCCGTGGACGTTGCCGTTGCGCAATTCCTGATAGGCTTGTGGTTCCGTCTCAAACATCCGCAGGGTCGCCTGCGGTAGAAGCTTACGAGCGGCGATGACGGCGCTGGTTCCGAGTTTGACGGCAATCTCCACATCGGCTCGGTTGAAATCTGCAAGTGTGCTGAAGCCCGCGGCCCGTTCGCGATGTGCCACTAGGGCCATCCCCGAATAATCGTAGGGAACGGTGAAGTTAACCTTGAGCGCCCGTTGCGGCAGGATGCCCATACCGCCGATGATAACATCGAACTTGCCGGTGAGCAGTGCCGGGATGATGCCGGACCAGGCGGTTGGCACGAATTCGACTGCCACCCCCATATCCTCGGCCAGCCGAGTGGCCACATCGATCTCAAAGCCGATAAATTCCCCGTTTTTATCCTTCATGGCCCACGGCTCGAAGGTGTCCATGCCGACGCGCAACACCCCGCGTTTGATGATCTGCTCGATGACGCTGGCTTGGGCCAGATCACTTTGAATGGAGGCTGAAAAAGCTGGTGAGGTAGCGAGACCTGCCAGCATCACCATGAATAACAACGGAACAAGGCCGCGCCGAAGATATGAGATCATGTTTCCTCCTTGGATAAAGAAAATAACGTGCTGAGAACATCCTGTTTTCAGGTGGACAGGTGCCCCTTCAGCCGTTGTTCTAGGAAGGCAACCAGGAAAGACAGAGTAATGGTAATCACCAGATAGAGAATGGCAACGGTGAACCAGATTTCAAACGTGAGAAAGGTTTCGGCAATGACGGCCTGGGCCTGCATGGTCAGGTCGTAAATGGCGATGGTCGAGACGAGGGCGGAGTCTTTGATCAGTGAGACGGCCTGGCTGGTGAGTGGGGGCAGGACGGTACGGATGGCCTGAGGAAAAATAACGAAGCGATAGATCAGATACTTCTTCAGGCCGAGGCTGGCGGCGGCCTCAATCTGGCCCTTGCTGACGGAGAGGATGCCGGAACGGAAGATCTCGGAGGCATACGCGCCTTCGAACAGGCTCAATGCCAGGACGGCGGCCCAGAATCGCTGGAGGCCGAGCACCGGGCCGAGAACAAAATAGATAAAGAAGATCTGAATAAGCAGCGGGGTGTTCCGGATGACCTCCAGATACGCTCGGGCAACGAAGCGGGCAAGCGGGGCGTCGGACATTCTGAGCAGGGCGACGGCCATGCCGATCAGGAAGGCGAAGATCAGGCTGATCGCCGAGATCTGCAGCGTGACGCCGAGTCCGTAGAGCAACGGCCCCGGCGTGAAGCCGCTCTCGCCGATGGTGAAAAGAAACGGTTTGACCCGGTGCCACTGCCAGTTATAACCGAGGCTTGCAAAACTCCGCGACAGCAGCCAGCCGAGCAGGAAGAGCAGCAACAGAAAACGGGTCGTGTCAATGATCGGCCGACGATAACATGCGAAAAACGTCCGCTCCGGCCGGCACGCCGTGTGCTCCTCGATCATCAAGTGGTGCGTTTTTCGGCAAGCATTTCCCGGACCGTCTCGGTTATCTTCCGAAAATCGATCTTGCCGCTGCCCATTTTCGGCAGTTCTTCGAAAACGAGGAACTGCTTGGGCAGGGCGATTTTCGGCAGCTGTTCGGCAAGTTTTTTCAGCGTTGCTTTTTCGTCGAGGCCAACGGTGATAACGGCGACGATCCGGGCACCCTTGGTTGAATCGGGTACCTCGACTACGCAGCAGTGGGCACCTTCCGGTAGGATTTTCTCGAGGACCGATTCGATCTTCACCAAAGAAACCATCTCCCCGCCGATCTTGACGAATCGCTTGATCCTGCCGACATGCCAGAGGTACCCGTCGCTGTCGATATTGCCCATGTCGCCGGTATCGTACCAGCCGTGACGGATATGCAGCGAGGTCCGTTCGAAATCGTCAAAATAGCCTTTCATGACGTTATCGCCCTTGACCAGGATCCGACCGTCTTCATCCGGTCCGCACTCTTCGCCGGTCTCGTAATTTTCAATCCGAACCTGGACGCCGGGAATGGGCTTGCCGACGCTGCCCGGCCGGTTATCGTCCGGTGAGTTGGCGGAAATGACCGGAGAGCATTCGGTTGCCCCATAGCCTTCGTAGAGGGGCTTGTTGTGTTTTTCGCGAAAGGCTTCGCGCAGGGCGTCGGGGCATTTGTCAGCACCAACCAGGGCGATGCGTAATGAATCGAAATCGCCTGGTTCCGATTTGCGGAGATAGCCCCAGAAAAAACTCGGGGTACCGACCATCAGAGTTGCCCGATGATCTCTGACGATTTCGCAGATCTTCCGGTAGTCGAGCGGATTGGCGTATGACAGGATGGTGCAGCCATGGAAAAACGGGACCCAGAGATTGACGGTCAGGCCGAAGACGTGAAAATAGGGCAGCGATGAAAGAAAACGATCTTCGCTGGTGAAACCGAAGCGTTCTGCTGCCCCGAGGACGTTGGTGGCGATATTCTTATGGGTCAGCTGAACTGCTTTGGGATCTTTTTCGCTGCCGCTGGTAAAAAGGATAACCGCTACGTCGTCCTCATGGCCGCCATGGACGATCGCCTTGATCAGGCGGGCCGGCAATTTGGCGATCAATGCCGCTTTGAGTTTCTGCAGGCCGCTGAGCTGCTCCATGATATCTTCGATATAGACCATCCCGTCGACATACGGGCAATCAATCTTCTCGAGCAGGGCACGGGAGGTGACAACGGTACGGAAACCGCATTTTTTCTGGGCGTACAGGACGTTCTGGTCGGCACCGGTGGAATAGTTGATCATGACCGGTATCCGACCGCACATCAGCAGCCCGATTTTGGTCAGAATGCAGCCGGCCGAAGTCGGCAGCATGACGCCGACGAACCCGCGATCATATGCCTTGAATACCGAGCCGAGCAGGATCGAAGCCAGCAGCGCCCGGCTGTAGCTGACTTCCTTGTTGGTCGTGAAATCGTGGACGGCCAGTGCGTCACCCATATTTTTGGCGACATCGATAAATTGATGATGAAGCAGCACGAGTCCTCCTCCTCAATGAATGAGCCTGCAGGATGGGAAAAGTCTGGCTGGAGCGATACGTGGATTGTCAAAAGTCAGTACCATGTTTATGACTGTTTGGCAAGAATCGGGACATTTCCTCCCGCCCCCCATGGCAATACGTCACAACGAAGCAGCCGGAGGCAGCATCGACCGGATGCAACGAGCTGATTTGTTGGTGGTAATTAATATTTTCATAGACAAACCTGCCTGGCTTGCGACCGGCATGATCGTGTCGCGGTCATTTCTGATGCCGTATAACGGCCTTTACGAGTGAGTGGAGTCGCCCATGTCATTGCGTAAGATTACGTCTGTTACCTTGTTGGTTTCGCTGGTTGTGCTGGTTATCAACTCGCTGGTCCTCTATGTTGTTCCCGAGGGCCGTGTTGCCTATTGGGCTGACTGGCGGTTTCTCGGGCTGACCAAAAGTCAGTGGGGAGACCAGCACCTGACAGTCGGCGTCCTATTCCTTGTCGCCGGGCTTTTGCATATCTATTATAACTGGCGGGCGGTCGTTTCTTATCTGCGCAACCGGGTCAGGCAGTTGCGTATCGTCACCGGATCCTTCAACGTTGCTGTTGCCTTGACCGCACTGGTCGTGGTCGGTACGTATTTCGAAGTGCCGCCATTGAGCACCATCGTTGCTATTTCCGCTTCCTTTAAGGATAGCGCTGCCGGGAAATACGGCGAGCCGCCGTACGGTCATGCCGAGCTGTCCTCGCTGCAAGCGTTTGCCGCCAGACAGGGGCTCGATCTGGAACAGAGTATTGCTCGATTGCGGGAGGCCGGCATTGAGGTTACCGGTGGAGAAGAGATACTGAAGGACCTGGCCGCGCGCCACGGGCAGACGCCGCAACAGATATATGCGATATTCAGGGATGCCGTTCAAGAGCCGGCCATGGGGCCTCAGTCCGATAGCTCCGCTGTTTCTGTTGCTCCACCGGCCGGCT
Organism: uncultured Desulfofustis sp.; assembly: GCA_964608305.1. Lineage (GTDB taxonomy): Bacteria > Desulfobacterota > Desulfobulbia > Desulfobulbales > Desulfocapsaceae > Desulfofustis. The sequence goes on from CAZSOA010000003.1 coordinate 29,131, forward strand.
GGGGGAAGCGGCGGTTGGCCGAGGTGGCGGAAAGTTTTGATCTGGACCTGCAGTTCTTGATCGATCAACTCGCAAGAAACGGTGTTACCGCCGACGGCGCGTCAACCATCAAGGCTATCGCTGCCGCCCATGGGCGGGAACCGGGTGGGCTCTACGCAATGATTCGGGAAATCGCTGAAGCCGGGCACTAGGAGGGCTGTCGTGGTGACGGAGGCTCAGCGAAGCTGCCGGTCTTCAGGCGAAACCGCCGTTTCCTGGCGTTCGGTTATGGTTTTCGACAGTTCCGTTTTGACCTTGACCCCGAGCTCCGGGAAGGCGCCGACCTGGCTCAGCAGGTTGCCTCGGCCTTGGCTGATCTTGATCATTGCCTTGTCATAGGTATCGCGGCAGCCGTCGAGCTGCCGGCCGAGTCGCTCCAGGTCGTCAAGAAATGATGCCAGCTTGTCGTAAAGCGCCCCGGCACGCCGGGCGATTTCGACGGCGTTGCGGTTCTGCCGCTCGGTCTGCCAGAAATGCTCAATGGTCCGCAGGGTCGCCAGCAGGGTGGTCGGCGTGACGATCAGGATTTTGCGGCCATGCATTTCAGCGATAAGCGATTCGTCGGCCTGGATGGCGGCTATGAAGGCCGTGTCGATGGGGACGAACATCAATACGAAATCAAGGGAGCGCAGACCTGTCAGCGAGCTGTAGTCTTTTGCCGCCAATTGTTTCAGGTGTGTTCGCAGGGCGTCGAGATGTTCGGTCATCGCCCGGGCGCGGGTCGCGTCGTCGGGGGCTGCGACAAACCTGGTCCAGGCCGAGAGTGACACTTTGGAATCGATGACGATGTCCCGCTCCCGAGGCAGGTGAATAATGACATCGGGTTTGAACAAGCGATTGTCATGATCACGCAGGCCCGATTGGATGTCATAATCGTGTCCCCGCCGCAGGCCGGATTGCTCCAGCAACCGCTCCAGCACCAGTTCCCCCCAGGTTCCCTGCAGCTTCCGGTCACCGGCTATTGCCCTGGCCAAATTGGCGGCCTCTTCGTTGATCCGGCGGTTCAGGTCCCGCAGGTGCAGAATCTCCTGCCGGAGCGAGGCGTGCTCGCGGGTTTCTTCAAGATAGACTTGTTCAACGGTTGTTTTGAAATCACCCAGTTGCTCCTTGAACGGTTGCAGCAGGCTGTCGATTCGTTCGCTGTTCAATTCGCTGAATTTTCTTGATTTTTCGTCAAAAATGTCCTGGGCAAGAGACTTGAATTGATGCCGCAGCTCTGCTCCGGCCCGTTCGAGCAGTTCGATCTTTTCCAGACTATGCTCCCGCTCTGCGGCCAGCCGTTCCTCAAGGATCGCAATTCTGGAATCGCCATGTACGCAGCGGTGCTTCCAGTGTCCGGATCGCCACCAGAAGAACAACAGCAGGCAGCAGACAATGGGCAAGAGGACGACCATGCCGGCCACCAGATTATCCGGGATGGTAGCAACGAGACTCAGCAATGGTTGGACGGAGTACATGGGCGGGGGGCCTTGATGCGATGGGGGAATTCGGTGGGTCGGAGAACGATCCTTTTTCTCCGATCCACCGAAGACCGGCTGACTGGATCAGAAAAAACGGCTCTGACGCGGACTGGTTCTGTGGCCGGCGCGGGGAGGCCGGCATCATCCCGGCGGCCAGAGCATCGGTCTTCCGCCAAGGATGTGCATATGGATGTGGAAAACGGTCTGTCCGGCGGGGGCACCGTTGTTGAGTACAACCCGGAATCCGTTCCCGATCCCCAGTTGCTCGGCCAGGGCGGCGCCGACCCGCATCATCTTGCCGAATAGCTGCTCTTCACTGGCGGTGATGGCCGACGGGCCGCTCAGGTGCCGCTTCGGGATGATCAGAAAATGGGTCGGGGCCTGGGGTGCGATGTCGCGAAATGCCAGGATTTCATCATCTTCATAGAGCGTGTCGGCGGGAATCTCGCCGGCACTGATTTTACAAAACAGGCAATCGGTCATTATCTCCTCTCGGGTATGATGTGGTGGTCGAAGCTGCACATCGGCGCGACCGGCTCTATCAACTGTCGTAGGTGAAGTGCAACTCGTTGCTGCGGATGCCTATTTTCACACGGCCGCCGTGTACCAGGTTGCCGAACAGGATCTGTTCGGCGAGGACATCGCCGATTTCACGCATGATCAAACGGCGCAGGGGCCGGGCGCCGAAATCCGGGTCGTATCCCTTGGCGGCGAGCCACTCTCGGGCCGGTGTCGTCAGGTCGATTTTTACCCGCTTCTCCGATAACTGAGCCTCGAGTTCGCCGATCAGTTTGTCGACTACCATCTGCATTGCGTCGTTGTCGAGGGCGGCAAAGGTGATGATGCCGTCGAGACGGTTGCGAAATTCGGGGGAAAAGAGCTTTTCCACCGCCTTGTTGCTGCCTTTTTTCTGCTTGTCGCCGACGAAGCCGATGGTATTGGCGGTCAGTTCCCGGGCACCGGCATTGGTGGTCATGATGATCACGACATTACGGAAATCGGCCTTGCGCCCCGAATTATCGGTCAGGGTCGAGTGATCCATCACCTGGAGCAGGATCGAAAAGATGTCCATGTGCGCCTTTTCGATTTCGTCGAGCAGCAGCACCGAATACGGATGTTTGCGGATCGCCTCGGTGAGCAGGCCGCCCTGGTCGAAGCCGACATAACCGGGAGGCGCGCCGATGAGGCGGGCAACAGCGTGCTTCTCCATATACTCGCTCATGTCAAAGCGCTCGAAATGAACAGCCAGCGCCTGGGCCAGTTGCCGGGCCACCTCGGTCTTGCCGACCCCGGTCGGCCCGGCGAACAGGAAGCTGCCGGTGGGCGCATCGGGGTTGCCAAGTCCGGCGCGTGAGCGTTTGACCGCTTTGACGATCGCGTCGATGGCGCTGTCCTGGCCAAAAATTACCGAACGCAGCGTTGTGCCCAGTCCTTTGAGGCTTTCCGTGTCGGCAGCCTTGCGGGTACGCGCCGGGATCCGGGCTATTCTCGACACCACCCGCTCCACATCGGGTACCTTGACGGTACTATGCTGGCGATCCTCGAGCCGAAACAGCGATCCCACTTCATCCATCACGTCAATGGCCTTGTCGGGCAGGAACCGCTCATTGAGGTAACGATCGGAGAGTTCCACCATCGCCCGCACGGAAGCCTTCGAGTAGCGAATCTGGTGATGGCTCTCGTATCGGGATTGCAGGCCCCGCAGGATCTTCACAGAATCTTCAACGGAGGGCTCCTCGATGTCGATTTTCTGAAAGCGGCGGGACAACGCCCGATCCTTCTCTATCTGGTTCTTGTATTCCTCGTAGGTGGTCGAGCCGATACAACGTAATACCCCGGACTGCAGGGCGGGCTTCAGCAGATTAGAGGCGTCCATCGAACCGCCGCTGGTGGCGCCGGCGCCGACGATGGTATGCATCTCGTCAATGAAGAGGATGGCATTTTCCTTCTTTTCAATGGCCGCCACGACGCTCTTGAGCCGCTTCTCGAAATCGCCGCGATACTTGGTGCCGGCCACCAGCGTTCCCATGTCGAGCTGGTAGATCTCCACATCCTGGAGCAACTGCGGTACCGTTGCCTGCTCGCCGCGACTCCGAGCCTCTTTATCCTCGTGAATCCGTAAGGCCAATCCTTCTGCCATCGCCGTTTTGCCGACCCCCGGCTCGCCGACCAGCAGTGGGTTGTTTTTTTTGCGGCGGCAGAGTACCTGCATCATCCGGTTGATCTCTTCATGTCTGCCGATCAGCGGGTCGATCTTCCCTTGTTCGGCGAGTCGTGCATAATTGACGGTGAAATCGGCCAGAGCCCGGTCTTCTTTGTCGTTTCGACCCGGCTGTGGTTGCTGGCGCGGGTCGGGCGGCGGGTGAGGGAGCGGTTCCTGCTGGAGTCCTTCGGGCAACTCATGGGCAATCAGATTGACGACCGCCATCCGGCCGACCCCGACCGAGCTGAGGAAATAAACGGCATGGGATTCGGTCTCCGAAAAGATCGCCACCAGCACATCGCCGGAGTCGACCTCCTTTTTACCACAGCTTTGGACATGGGCCACCGCTCGCTGGAGTACGCGATTAAAGGCGATCGTCTGGGTCGGATCGCCGCCGGTTGCGGCGCCAATCGTTGGAATCTCGGTATCGAGAAACGACTCGAGCCGTTGTTTCAGGGTTTCCACCGAACCACCGCATTCTTTGATGATATAGGCGGCCAACTCGTCGTGGAGCAGTCCGTAGAGCATATGCTCGACGGTGACGAATTCATGATTATGCGATTTGGCTTCCTTGATGGCTCTGATCAATGACGCTTCCAGTGTTTTACTTAACATAAACGGGTACTCGCTCGTCTGTGGTGATACATTAGGGAACCTTGAAAAATTGTCATTTCGCCCAACCTCATCGTTGCGCAAGAAAATTTTATCCTCGGAATATCATGTATATGCCTGCGGTAAAATTTCCTTGCGCGCCTCGATCTTGAACGAAATTCCGAATCTTTCAAGCTCCCCATTATTCTCGTTCCATGCTGCAGCGCAGCGGGAATTCGTGCTTTTTTGCCAATTCGTGAACGATGGCGATTTTTGTTTCGCCGATCTCCCGGGTATAGATACCGGCGATGCCGACCCCTTCGGTATGGACGCTGAGCATGATCCTGGTGGCCTCCTGTCGGGATTTCTGGAAGATGTTTTCCAGAATGGAGACGACGAACTCCATTGTCGTGTAGTCGTCGTTATGCAGCAGTACCTTATAGAGCGGCGGCTCCTTAGTTTCTACAATGTCTTCGGTCAGTACTGAGCCGTGCAGTTCCCCTTTTTTGTCTCCCATCTCGCAATCTGTCGGTTGGTGATTTATTTCGCTCTCTTCGTTCCAGGTAATAATAATCCTGATCGGCTTGTTTTCAATACGGTGAATCTTTTGCCGTCCGGTCTCGGACCATGGTCAGCAGGCTGAGCAGGAGCTCTTCGAGGATAAGGCGCTGCGGTAACGACGAACCCTTCAGCTGGTATTCGGCCGCCAGCAGCAGTGACAACGAACGCTTCAGATTTACCAGTGACCAGTCCGCGGCCCTGCCGAAACTCATATAAAGTGCGTACGGGTGCCCTTTCAGCAGATCCGGCCACGCCCCGGTTTCCTTTAATGCGGGCAGGTACGAGTTCTGGAACTCGGCGCTGCTCATCCCCTGTTGCCAGGCTGGCTGTGGCTGCAGCTGGAGTGCCCGGAAAATCAGCAATCGACGGAGATAATTGCGCAGGGTGGCAATAATAGCCAGGCTGTGGATACCGTCGCGCAGCAGCCGATGCAGGACCGTCAGACAACGCGAACCATGACCCAGGCCGAGCGCTTCGGTCAGCTCGAAGACGGCGTCCTCCCGGGTGCGCCCGACCAGCAGATCAAGATCAGCAGCGGTAATCTGCTGGCGGTCATCGGCGTATAACGCCAGCTTTTCCACCTCTCTGACCACGGCAATCGGGTGAAAGCCGATGCGTTCGAATAATTGTTCGAGTACCTTCGGTTCGATGTGCTTGTCAAACTCCTGCAGGGTGACGGCAGCTAGTTCCCGAACCACCTGTTTTTGCTCTTCCTGGGCCGCTCGGGTTACTCCTTCGGCGACACAACAGTCGATGATCTCACCATGTTTTTTGATACAGGTGAACAGCCGTTTCCGCTTGTCGACGTTTTCGGCAAGCAGCAACAAGATATTCTGGGCAGGGAAGCCTTTCTCGATAGCAGCAATCACCGCTTCGCCGCTGTCGCTCACCGCCGCTGAAGGCGGCCGGCGCTCGCTGATCAGCCGGTCGGCCCAGGACGGATCGTCGCCCGGCCGGGTAAAACCGAACGCTGATTGCCATTGTTCGGCGGATAGCGCGGAGAAGACTCCGGGCTCTTCCGTACCGAGCGAGGCCAGGGCCAGCAGGCTGGCCAGGTGCCGGGCCGCCGCATCGGGATTGTTGTCCTGATGATTCTTGAGCGCTTTCTCCCAAAGGTCGGCGCCGACGTTTTTCGACAGGAAAAGGCGGGTATCGCTCACCCGGTAGATCTGTTTTCCGGGCAGCAGGCTGAAGCTCTGCAGGCGGGATAGCAGTCTGGCACCATCCTCGGTGGCTCCGTCGATGCTGTGGACCGCACCACCGAAACGGTCGAGCAATGCCTGTTCGATATGGCCGGCCGCCTGCCGGCAGAGGTAGCGTTCACCAAAACAGAGATAGATCTGGCTCGGTGCCTGGGTAGCGATGGCATTGATCACACCGTCCAGTGCCGCGCGTTTATGAATGGCCATAATGTTATTCGCTGACGGATTCGGGTCGGGGCATCAGTGCAGCGGTGACAACTATCGGGTCAGCGCAAGCTGTCGTTGAAGGCCTGCAGAGCCTCATTCCCGGGACAGAGATCCGCTTCGCCGAGTGAATTGAGCGGGATCGCCGTGGTGTCGTTGATATCGTGAAAATCACTGCTGTCCGGATTGATGTAGAGGATGCCGGTCAGGATCTGTGCGGCACTTTTCGCCGCTTCGAGCGCGTCGATCGCCGCTCTTCTGTCGGTGATGATCGGCTTGTCTTCTCGTTTGAAGAGGTGGATGATCGAGCCGTCGTGCAGGGTGACCGGCACGCTTGCACCGTGCGGGTACTCGGTAGTGATTTCTCCTCGCAGCGGGATGAAATCAAACGTATTGGTGATCTCCATGTGGTCCCGCACCCACGAGTAACTCTTGGTCGAGGTGGGCGCGTTGTTAAAGGTGACACAGGGCGAAATGACGTCGACGAAAGCCAGGCCCTTGTGAGCGATGGCCGCCTTGAGCATCGGCACCAATTGCTTCTTGTCTCCGGAAAACCCACGGGCGACAAAGCCGGCTCCGAGCTGAATGGCCATTTCGCAGAGGTCGATGGAATCCAGGGCCACCGGGTCACCTTTTCTACTCCGCGAGCCTTTATCGGCAGTGGCCGAGTCCTGGCCCTTGGTCAGGCCATAGCAGCCGTTGTTCATAACGATGTAAATCATGTTCAGATTGCGCCTGACCACATGGGCAAACTGGCCCATGCCGATCGACGCGGTGTCGCCGTCGCCGGAGACACCGAGATAAATCAGATTCCGGTTGGCCATGTTGGCCCCGGTGGCCACCGACGGCATCCTGCCATGCACCGAATTGAAGCCGTGAGAACGGTTCAGGAAATAGGCGGGCGTTTTCGATGAACAGCCGATGCCGGACAATTTGACGATCCGGTGCGGTTCGATGGACATTTCGAAAACGGCGGTGATAATGGCACTGACGATGGAGTCGTGGCCGCAGCCGGCGCACAGGGTGGAGATCGCCCCTTCGTAGGCTTTCCGGGTGTAACCGAGCTGGTTCTTGTGGGCTTCCGGGTGGCGGAACGCCGGTCTCGTGTAGCTCATGGGAGTACCTCCGCTTCAGGCTTTGCCGAGGGTGGCGGCGCGTGACCGCCGGCCAGCAGGGTCGTATGGACCTGGTTGACGATGTTTCGCGCGGAGATCGGCAGACCGTCGAAGGTGGTGACCGGAACGAGCTTGCCGGGGGCAACCTGGCATTCGCCGGCGAGCAGGATGCGCATCTGGGCGTCGCGGTTCTGTTCGATGATAAATACGGTTTCGTGCCGGGCGATGAAATCGAACACCGCTTTTTGAAAGGGAAAGCTGCGAATGCGCATGCTGTTCAGCCGGAGGCCGCCGGCGGCGAGCAGGTCGAGGGCTTCATCAGCGGCCGGGGTGGTTGATCCGTAATACATAAGACCCATTGTTGTCTGTTCGTCCACGCACCGGCACGCCGGCGGCGGGACGAGGCAGCGGGCCGTCTCCCATTTGTTGAGCAGACGCTTCATTCCTCGCTCGTAAGCGGCGCTCTCCTCGGTATAGGCGGCATATTCGTTATGCGATGTCCCACGGGTGACGTAGGCTCCTTTTTCCGGGTGGGTACCCGGCAGGGTGCGGTAACAGATGCCGTCTTTGTCGATATCGAGGTATCGGCCCCATTTTTTTTCGAGGCGATCGAGATCTTCGGCGCTCAGCACCTTGCCCCGATCGTAGCGCCGTTCGTCCGGCCAATGCAGCGGTTCACTGAGGTGATCGTTCATGCCGAGATCGAGGTCGGACATGACGATCACCGGGGTTTGCAGCCGATCGGCGAGGTCAAAGGCGTCGGCAGTCATCTCGAAACACTCCTTCGGATCGGCGGGCAGCAGCAGAATATTGCGGGTGTCGCCATGGGAGGCATAGGCGCAGGCAAGCAGGTCCGACTGCTGGGTCCGGGTGGGCATACCGGTGCTCGGCCCGCTGCGCTGGACATCGATCAACACGATCGGAATCTCGGCGAAATAGGCCAGGCCGAGAAATTCGCTCATCAGCGAGATGCCCGGGCCCGAGGTGGCGGTAAAAGACCGGGCCCCGTTCCAGCCGCCGCCGATGGCGATGCCGATAGCCGCCAGTTCGTCCTCCGCCTGAACGACGGCATAGCGCTTCCGGCCCGTTTCCGAGTCGATCCGGTATCGCCGGGCAAACCGTTCAAAGGCCTCGATGACGGAAGTCGACGGCGTAATCGGATACCAGCCGGCCACGGTCGCGCCGGCGTAGAGGGCGCCGAGTGCAACAGCGCTGTTACCGTCGATCAGGATACGATCACCGACACCTGCCGATGGGCGAATGGACAGGGCGCAGCTGTCACGGTGATGTTCTCTGGCGTAGTGGTAGCCCTGTTGAAGAGCGGTCACGTTTGGTTCCGCCAGTTTCGGTTTTTTCGCGAACTGCCGCTGCACTGCTTCCACTACCGGCTCCAACCCGATATCGAGTAAATGGGCAAGCGCACCGATATAGATGATATTCTTCATCAGCTGTCGGACCCGGTTATCGCTGAAGGCCTCGTTACACAATTGGGTGAGCGGGATATCGATAACGGTGATATCGGTGCGCGTGAAGCTTTCCGGCAGTGGCTTGGTGGCGTCGTAGAGGAAATACCCCCCTGGCTCTACCAGCAGGTAGTCGTCACGGATGGTCTGGCCGTTCACGGCGACGACGAAATCGGCGCCACCCCGGCGACCGACATAGCCCGCCTCGCTGACCCGAACCTCATACCAGGTCGGCAGCCCTTGAATATTGGAGGGAAAGACGTTTTTCGGGCTGACCGGCACGCCGAGCCGGTAGACAACTTTGGCGAACAGGTTGTTGGCGCTGGCGGAACCGGAGCCGTTGACGTTGGCAAAGCGGATGACGAAATCGTTGACGCGTTCGATTTTTTTCATAAATCACCGGCTTGTGCAGGTTGGTAGACAAACTTGACCATGGCCCAGGCAGCCGTGGGGCAGCGTTCGGCGCACATGCCGCAGTGCAAGCAGACGTTTTCGTCCTTGACCATCACCCGGCCGGTGGGCAGGGTGGCCGAGACATAGAGATCCTGGCTCTTGATCCGTGCCGGTACGGCCAGCCGTTCCCGGAGATCATCTTCATCGCCGTTGTCGAGAAAATTGATGCAGGTGGTCGGGCAGATATCGACGCAGGCATCGCATTCGATGCACAGGGCATGATCAAACACGGTCTGCACGTCACAGTTGAGGCATCGTTTCGCCTCGGTTTTCCCCGCCGGGATCGGAAAGCCGAGTTCAACCTCGACCAGGCGATCATGGAGGGTCTTCGCCTTCTCGACGGTCGGCACGATCTGGCGGCGATCCTCGGTGATCTGGCTGTCGTAGATCCAGTCGTGAAAACCCAGTTTCTGATCGGCCAGGGTAACCGTCGGAGCCGGTCGGTGGTGGAGATCTTTGCCACGGCAGAACAGGTCGATGGAAATGGCCGCCTGATGACCGTGTTCAACGGCGATGATGATGTTGCCGGGCCCGAAGGCCGCATCGCCACCAAAGAAGATCGACGGGACCGACGACTGGAGGGTCTGTGGATCAAGCACCGGCAACCCCTTCTCATTGAAGATGATGCCTGATTCCGGCCGGATGAACGGGAACGCGTTTTGCTGGCCGATGGCCAGTAATACCTCGTCGCACGGGAAAAATACCGGTTCTTCCCCGGTGGACACAAGGCTGCGCCGGCCGTTTTCGCCATAGGCCGGCTGGACCCGATCAAAATGCATGCCGACGAGCCTGCCGTCACGAACGACGAATTCGACGGGAACATGATTATCGATGATCGGGATGTCTTCGCTCACCGCATCCTCTATTTCCCACTCTGAAGCCTTCATCTCTGAGCGGGGACTGCGCACAATGACTTTGACGTCTTCACCGCCGAGGCGCCGGGCGGTCCGGCAGCAGTCCATGGCGGTATTGCCGCCGCCGAGCACCAGGACCCGTTTACCGATCCGCTCCACATGTCGGAAGACAACCCCGGCCAACCATTCGATGCCGACATGGATGACGGCGTCCGCTTCTTTTCGACCCGGCAGGTCCGGCAGGTCGCGGCCGCGCGGGGCGCCACTGCCGATAAAGATCGCATCATACCCCTTGGCGATAATGTCCTGCAGGTCGCTGACGTAGGTAGTGAAATGGGTGGTGATGCCGTCCATTTCGAGGATGTAGTGCAATTCCGTCTCGAGCACCTCTTCGGGCAACCGGAACGATGGGATCTGGCTGCGGATGAAACCGCCGGCCTTGGTTTGGTCGTCAAAGAGATCAAGCTCATAGCCGAGCAGGGCGAGGTCGCGGGCCACGGTCAAGGAAGATGGGCCGGCTCCGATCAGCGCCACTCGTTTACCGTTTTTCTGCAGCGGCGGCCGGGGCAGGAGCGCCGCCACCTCGTCACGGTGATCAGCGGCCACCCGTTTGAGGCGGCAGATCGCCACCGGATGATCTTCCACCCGGCCCCGGCGGCAGGCCGGCTCGCAGGGACGGTCGCAGACCCGGCCGAGGATGCCGGGAAAAACGTTGGTCTTCCAGTTGAGTAGATAGGATTCCGTGTACTGGTCATGCAGTATCAGGCGGATGTACTCGGGAACCTGTGTATGCGCCGGGCAGGCATACTGGCAGTCGATCACCTTGTGGAAATATTCAGGGTTGTTGCTGTTTGTCGGTTTCACCGGAACCTGTTCGTGGTTGTCGGCCGGTGCCGGCGCCGAGATAAGCCGGGGCGGTTCGACCAGTGGTTGGCGAAGAAGTCCTGAATGATAATAGCAGCAGGATTACTGCCTGCCAAGCGGTATGGCAGCTTGTCCGTCGCTGAATCGATAACCGTTATCAAGCATTGGTATGGTAACGGTTCTTCCGGAGAAGGCAACAGGTTTGTTTGCGTCTTGTGGGAAAAGGGTTCACGCATCCGAGACGGCAGACGCTGTCGGCAAAGCAACGCTTCGCATCCTTGTGCAGAAGCAAGGGATAGTAGGAAAATGATTGTACTTTTTCTTCATTTTATATCAGTATACAGAGACATCGGGTGGTTGCCCATACCTTTTCTGGAGTTCACCATGAAAAAAACGGAGATCGATTACTGGATTACCGCCATGCTGGCGGCCTATCCCAATGTGTCGGACCTCAATATCACCGTTGGTAAGACGCTGCAGGTCGAGTCCGCCGGCGTCCTCGTTCCGGTCGCGGTGGAACCGCCGATCAACGAACTGACGCCGTTTCAGACCGAGGTGTTCGCGCTGAACCTGATCGGCAAAAACAAGCGGCTGCTGGCCGAACTGGTGGCCAATGGGTCATGTGATCTTTCGTATGCGCTCAGTGATACCGCCCGGTTCAGGGTGAACATCTTCACGCAGAAAGGTTATGTCACCACCGTCCTGCGGAAGCTGGAAACCAAGGTTCCGAGCATCGAAGGCATGAATTTCCCTCCGGCTTTCGGTAAAATGGCCCGGGAACTCAACGGATTGATCATCTTCACCGGCGCCACCGGTACCGGTAAAACGACCTCCCTGGCGGCCTTGCTTAACCGGATCAATGAGGAACGATCGGTACATATCGTGACGCTTGAAGATCCCATCGAGTATGTCCATGAGCATCATAAGGCCACCTTCAATCAGCGAGAACTCGGCAACGATTTCAGCACATTCGCGATGGGCATGCGGGCGGCGTTGCGGCAAGCGCCCAAGGTCATTCTGGTAGGTGAGATGCGTGACCGGGAAACCATGGAAATCGGTCTGACCGCCGCGGAAACAGGTCATCTCGTTCTGTCGACGCTGCATACCATCGACGCCGGGCAGGCAATCAACCGGGCGCTCGGCATGTTTGAACAGGAGGAGCAGCCGCAGATCCGCAACCGGCTTGCCGATACCATCCGCTGGATCGTCAGTCAGCGGTTGCTGCCCCGGGTCGGCGGCGGCCGTATTGCCGCGATGGAAATCCTCTGCACGAGCCTGCGCGTCAAGGACCTTATTCTCAACGGTGAGTCCGAGGAAAAGACGTATTACAACGTTATCAAGGCCGGTTCCGCGTTGCAGATGCGTACCTTCGACCAGCACATCCTGGAACTTTATGCCGAGGGTCTGATCACCGAGGAGACGGCGGTCACCTACTGCTCGTATCGCAACGAGATCTATCGAGGTATAGACCGGATCAAGGCATCCCGCGGTGAAGCAACGTCAAGCCTGACCGGGTTGGCGATGGAAGCGTTGGAAGAAGACAAGAAATTCAGCTACTGATCGGACCCGGTAACCGTACGATCGGATCCGGCGAAAGCAAGCAGCAACCAGTGAACGGGTGAGTGCCATGAAAATTGTCTGCAATGCCTGCGGGAAAGTGCATAAAGCCAATACCAAACTGGAGGAAAATCTGAAGCGGCTCAAGCCGGGCGCTCAGCTGCGGATGAAGTGCGGGCAGTGTGGGGAGCCGATTCTGCTCAATCGGGCCATGCTTGATACCGGTGATGCTTCAGCCGATGCGACGGGACAATCCTTCGTCCCTCGACGGATCAAACCACCGGAACCACCGGATACATCGTGGTTGGAAGACGGTATCTTCGAGGAAGAGGAAATCGTTTCGGATATCCCGCAAGCGATGGTCATGATGCCGGAAGGCCCGGGCCGGGAGCAAGTCGTCAAAGCCTTGAACGGCCTTGGTTACCGGGCGGAAACGGCGTTGGACATCGACCATGCGCTGGAACGGATGCAGTTTTTTAATTATTCGAGTATTGTCTTGCACAGTCAGTTTACCGCCGGTGAATTGGTCGACAATCGGTTTCATACGTTCATGCGGACCATGAGCATGGCTCGCCGGCGCTATATTTTCTATGTTCTGGTCGGCCCGGACTTCAAGACGTTTTATAACCTCCAGGCGCTCGTTGAATCGGCGAATCTCGTGGTTAATGAGCGAGATACCCCGTATTTCGGTGTGATCCTGCGAAAGTCGATACCTGATTACGAAGAGTTGTTTGGTCCGTATATGGAAGAATTGAAAGTACAGAGAAAATAACGAGCTCTATGATTGATTCCAAGCATCTTATCCGCAAAGCAGCTGAAGTTGTACGCTTTTATCTTACCAGCGCACGGTGCAATCGTGCCGGGAGCCATGCAGTATCTGCGTGGAACCAAAACGGTCGATCATGCTGAAACGGGTTCACCGCCTGCTCGGTTCGGCGGCCAAGGGACTGAATCGGCTGGCGGTTTCCAGTTCGACGATCTATCATCGGTTTTCCCGGCTTGGTCGGCCGAAACCGGCGAAAACGACTTCCGCAACGACAGCGCATCACCCATCGACACAACAGCCGAAATCGACGGCGATCGAGGGACAGCCGGCAAAGCGAGGCTCTGGCCGGCGCCGAGCCGGACCGACGCCGGTGGAGCCGTCGCCCCCGGTGTTGCCCGAAGCGGTGAAAACGGACTGGAGCATCGCCGAATTTGCGGTGAACCCGCTACCCGGCAAGAGTCGATTTCATGACTTTCCGATCGATTCACGGATCATGCGCGGGATTGCTGAGCAGAACTTTCGCTACTGTACCCCGATTCAGCAGGCCGGGCTGCCGGTCGTGCTGGCCGGCCGGGATTTGATCGGCAGAGCCCAGACGGGAACCGGGAAAACGGCGGTTTTTCTGATCGGGTTGTTCAATCGTCTGCTCCAGGATCAGAAGACGGTCCCGCCGCCGGGCCATCCGCGTGCCCTGGTCATCGCTCCGACTCGCGAGCTGGTTATTCAGATTACCCGGGACGGTCGGGCCATCGGCGCCCACACATCGCTGCAGATTGCCGCCGTTTACGGCGGTTCAAACCGGAAGGAGGAAGAAGACAAGCTGCGTGAGCACCGTTATGATGTCGTCGTTGCTACGCCGGGACGTTTGCTTGATTTTCTGCGACGTGGGGCGCTGGTCTTTGATTCCTGTCACATCCTGGTCATCGACGAGGCGGACCGGATGCTCGATATGGGCTTTTTACCCGACGTGCGGAGAATCATCTCTCGGCTGCCCGAACGGAAGCATCGGCAGACGCTGTTGTTTTCGGCAACGATCTCCGATGATGTCCGCCGCCTGGCGGATCGTTGGTGCACCGACCCGCTCTATCAGGAAGCCGGTGAACAGAGCGTCTCGGTGGAGAAAATCGATCAGCGATTGTACCTGACCACCGCCGACGATAAATTCACCCTGCTCTATAATTTGATCGCCTCCTGTCCGAATGGCCGGGTGTTGATCTTCGAGAACATGAAGAGCGACGCCGCCCGGCTTGCCGCCCGACTCGAGGAGCATGGTATAACCTGTTTACTGCTCACCGGCGATGTCCCACAGCCGAAACGGACGAAGCGGCTGGAAGCTTTCCGGTCGGGGCAGTGCCGGATCATGGTTGCCACCGATGTCGCGGGGCGGGGAATCCATATAGATGATATCGCCTATGTGGTGAATTATACCTTGCCTGAGGAACCGGAAAATTATCTGCACCGGATCGGCCGTACCGGTCGCGCCGGCGCCAACGGGGTGGCGGTGAGTTTTGCCTGTGAGCAGGGGTCGTTCGTCATTCCCGATATCGAGGCCTTTATCGATCGTTCACTGCCGTGCCTGGAACCGGAGGAGGCGTTGCGGGTGCCGGTCCCGGAACCCTCGGCAAAGCCCCGTGCCCGTTCTCGCCGCCGCTCGAAAAAACCACGACGATCGACAAACGTCACCGCCGACGATAGCCCGCGTCGGTGAATTTCGCCGAATCGGGAACAAGGGCTTGTCGCTTCGCGGTTTTTGTGCTATTAAATGAGATTCGTTTGAATCGGGGTTGCCTTCTGTTGGAGATCGCGCCCCTTCTTTGTTTTTGCAGGAGTCTGTTCCGACAGGCGAAGTGTTAACCAGAACCCGTGCGGCAACTGCTGCACAACGAGTTAAACCCATGACAGAACAATTCAACCAGAACAACCAGGCGGGGAATGAAGAGCTGAGTTTTGCCGAGCTTTTCGAGATGGAGGAGAACAACACGGTCGTTGAGGTCGGCAATGTTGCACAAGGGGTGATCATCGGCGAAGATGACGAATGCTTTCTGGTCGACGTCGGCGACAAGGCGGAAAGTTATATTCCCAAATCGGAATTTCGTCATGACGATGTCGCTGAAATCAAGGTTGGCGATACCATCGAGGTCTTCGTTGAACGCCGCAAAGAGGAAGGCGGCCTGCTGCTTTCCCGGGAAAAGGCGATCGCCATTAAGGTCTGGGAAGATATCGCCAAGATCCAGGAGGCCGACGGCACTATCCCGGGCCGGATCGACAGCCGGGTCAAAGGCGGCATGTCCGTCGATATCGGCGTTCCTGCATTCCTGCCCTATTCGCAGATTGATCTGCGCCCGGTTAAGGATCTCGACGCCCTGATCGGTCAGACCTTTGATTTCAAAATCCTCAAGTTCAACCGCAAGCGCAACAACGTGGTTATCTCCCGCCGCGCCATCCTCGAAGAGGAACGCAACAAATTGCGCGAGGAGATGCGGTCACGCCTGGAAGAGGGCCAGATCATTACTGGTTCGATCACCAATATCACCGATTACGGTCTGTTCATCGACATGGGTGGCATGGACGGTCTCTGTCATATCACCGATCTCAGCTGGGGACGGGTCTCCCATCCGGCCAAGCTGTATAAGGTCAGTCAGGAAGTGCAGGTCAAGGTCCTTAAATACGACCGGAGCAACGATCGGGTTTCGTTGGGTATCAAGCAATTACGCGACGATCCGTGGGAGACGGTCACCGATCGCTACCCGGTTGGGCAGAAGGCTGCCGGCAAGGTCGTCTCGATTACCGACTACGGCGTCTTTGTTGAGCTTGAGGAGGGTGTCGAGGGACTCATTCATGTTTCCGAGATGACCTGGTCGAAGAAGCCGCGGCATCCTTCGAAGATGGTGGCGGTCGGCGATGCCATCGAGATTATGGTGCTCAACATTGAGCCGGAGACCAAGCGGATTTCTCTCGGCATGAAACAGCTGCAGCCGAATCCATGGGATATGGTCATCGAGAGTTACCCGGTCGGTTCGATCATCGAAGGCAAGATCAAGAATATCACCGATTTTGGGGTTTTTATCGGGATCGAAGAAGGGATCGACGGCCTTATCCACGTCTCCGATCTGTCGTGGACCGAACGGATCAAGCATCCGGGCGAAAAATACGCCAAAGGTAATACCATCCAGGCTGTCGTTTTAAAAATCGACAAGGAAAATGAGCGGTTCTCGCTCGGCGTCAAGCAACTTACACCGGATCCGTGGCAGACCGCCTACAACAATTACCCATCCGGTACGGTGGTTGAAGGCGAGATCACCAACGTCACCGACTTCGGCGTGTTCGTCAAACTCGAAGAAGGTATCGAAGGGCTGGTCCATGTCTCCGAGATCCCGAAAGACAAGGTCAAGAATCCGGCTGAATTCTACAAGGTCGGTGATATTCTGAAGGCCATTGTCATTAATGTTTCAGCCAAGGATCGGAAAATCGGCCTGTCCGTGAAAACGCTTGAAGACGAAGGCGAGGAAGAAGCGGTCCAGAAGATTAAGAAAGCCGAGGCGGAAATGGCCGAGGCAGCTCCGGCCACATTCGGCGACCTGCTCAAGGCAGCCGCTGAAGGGGGAAGCAAAACGGAAGAGTAGCCCTTCTGCCGGGTAACTGACAGGGAAAGGTTGTTCTGCCGGGCTGCTCGGCAGAACAACCTTTTTTTATAGGTCGCGGGACGGCGTGTCTCGCTGGGAAAGGAAATTTGCAGATGAATATGTTGAAAAAAGAGATCGTCGATCACATCAGCAATGATCTCGTCATGCACAAACAGGATGTTTCCTTGGCCGTCGATATCATTCTGGATGCCATGACCCAGGCGCTTGCCGGCGGACGGCGTGTCGAATTACGGGGGTTCGGCAGTTTTTCGACGCGCAGTCGTAAGGCCCGGAAAACGAAGAACCCGCGAACCGGCAAGCTCATGGACATCGGTGAGCGGAAAACCATTCACTTCACGATGAGTAAATCGCTGAAAGACGCGTTGATCAACGAAAAGGGGTAACATCGCCTTTGCCGACCCGGAGCACGGCCGGGGTATCGCCGGTGAGATCGATGATTGAAGACGGATCCTGGTAAACCGGCCCGCCGTCGATGATCAGGTCGACACGGTTCCCGATCAGCTCTTCGATTTCAAAGACCTCGGAGGGCGGCGGCAGATCCTCGGCCACCGGCAGGCTGGTGTTGATGATCGGTGATCCGAGCTCGAGCAGCAGAGAGCGGCAGATGGCGTTTTCCGGAACCCGGATACCGACGGTTTTCTGCCGTGTCGTCATAACCTTGGGCACAATCTTGGTGCCCGGCAGAACGAAGGTGTAGGGGCCCGGCAGGTTTTTCTTCAACAGGCGATAGGCGGTGTTGGAAACATGGGCGTATTCGCTGATGTTTTTCAGGTCCGAGCACATAAAGGAGAACGGCTTGTTGTGCGGTCGCTTCTTCAGGAGCTCGATGCGCCGGATTGCCTTGGGATTGAAAATGTCGCAGCCGATGCCGTAACCGGTATCGGTGGGATAGCAGATGACGGCGCCATGCCTGATCGCTTCCACAATCTTTTTGATGGCGCGCGGTTGTGGGTTGTCTTGATTAAGTTCAATGGTTGTCACTGATTTCATGGTCCATCGTCCCTTGCAGTACGGCGTGCCGTGTCGCCGATAAAAATGCTCGGCGAGGCAAAAAACCGGTCATACCGGCATACGATCCGTCTTTCTCGCTACTATAGGAATGAACTGGTTGTCGCGCCATAAACCTCAATTTTTCAAACGGTTGGCTGGCTTTGCCGACAAAGGAGTCACCTATGTTACCAGATCGTTTTGAAATGGCACTAACTTTTGATGACTTGCTGCTCGTGCCGGCGGCATCCTCGGTTTTGCCGAACGAGGTCTCTCTGTCGACCCGGCTGACCCAGACCATCAAGCTCAACTGCCCGTTGATCAGTGCGGCGATGGATACCGTCACTGAATCGGCTACCGCCATTACCATGGCGCGAGAGGGCGGTATCGGCATTATCCACAAGAACATGGCGATCGAAGATCAGGCCCTGGAAGTGGAACGGGTGAAGAAATCCGAATCGGGCATGATCACTGACCCGATTGTCGTCAGGCAGGACCAATCGGTAGCCGAGGTCCAGGATATCATGAGCCGCTATAAAATTTCCGGGTTGCCGGTGCTCCACGAGGGGAAACTGGTCGGCATTGTCACCAACCGCGACCTGCGCTTTGTCTCCGATAGCGACCTGCGGGTAGCCGACGTGATGACCAGCAAGAACTTGGTGACCGCCAAGGTCGGAATCGATCTGCAACACTCCAAGGCGCTGCTTCATGAGCATCGCATCGAGAAACTGCTGGTGGTTGATGACGACGGAAACCTCAAGGGGCTTATCACCATCAAGGATCTGGAAAAGATCAAGAAATATCCGAACGCGGCAAAGGATGAATTCGGTCGTCTGCTCGTCGGCGCGGCTATCGGCGTCGGATCGCAGTGTGAAGCCCATGTGGAACGGTTGATCAGGGCCGGTGTCGACATCGTTGTTCTCGATTCGGCGCATGGTCATTCGGCGGGGGTGATCAATACCTTGGCGGCGGTTCGTTCCGCCTTCCCGCACCTGCAGATCATCGCCGGCAATATCGCTACCGCCGAGGCCGCCGAGGATCTGATCAAGGCCGGCGCGAATGCCATCAAGGTCGGGGTCGGCCCCGGCTCGATCTGCACAACGCGGATCGTCGCCGGCGTCGGCGTGCCGCAGTTCACCGCCCTGCGTAACTGTGTCGAGGTCGCCCGTCGATATGATATCCCGGTCATCGCCGACGGGGGTATCAAGCACAGTGGCGACCTGGTTAAGGCGATCGGCGGGGGAGCGTCGGCCATCATGATCGGTAGCCTGTTTGCCGGTACCGATGAGACACCCGGTGAGACCTTCCTCTATCAGGGGCGCACCTACAAAGGGTATCGCGGTATGGGTTCGCTCGGCGCGATGGCGGGTGGCTCGGCGGATCGTTATTTCCAATCCGCGGTCAATACGGTCGCGAAACTGGTTCCGGAAGGGATTGAAGGCAAAGTGCCCTATCGGGGACCGCTGGCCAGCGTCCTCTATCAACTGCTCGGCGGTTTACGCTCCGGCATGGGTTATGTCGGGGCGGCGACGATTTCTGCGTTGCAGGAAAAGGCGCAGTTCGTCCGAATTTCATCGGCAGGTCTCCGTGAATCGCACGTCCATGACGTTATCATTACCAAGGAAGCGCCGAACTATCGGATGGCATGAAAAGCCGCCGAAGGGCGCCCGTAACAGGTGAATCTCATTTCAATCAGGAGGCCGAACCCGCGATGACTGCCCACACCGAGATGATCCTCATCCTCGATTTCGGATCGCAGACCACCCAATTGATCGCCCGGCGGATCAGGGAACAGAAAGTCTACTGTGAAATCCATCCCTATTCACTGGCGCTTGAACGCATCAAAGCGATGCGGCCGGCCGGTATCGTCATGTCCGGCGGGCCTTGTTCGGTCTACGATGCCGATGCGCCCTATTCCGACCCGGCCTTGCTTGAGCTGGATATCCCGGTTCTGGGCATCTGTTACGGCGCCCAATTAATGATCCGGCAATGTGGCGGGCAGGTGGAGCGAGCCGAAAAACGGGAGTTCGGCAAGGCCGAGCTGCAGGTACTGCGGACCGATGGCTTGTTTGCCGGGTTGGAGACCGGCGAAGGGATCCACCATCATCAGGTCTGGATGAGCCACGGCGATCGGGTCGAAGTGGTGCCGGACGGTTTTGAAGCCACCGCCGTGAGCGCTCATTCGCCTTACGCGGCCCTGCGCCATCGGGAGCGACCGTTGGTCGCCGTGCAATTCCATCCCGAGGTGGCGCATACCTTGATCGGCACCGATGTGTTGCGCAATTTCATGTTTGGTTTCTGCAAATGTCGGCCGGATTGGACCATGCAGTCCTTCATCGAGACAACGGTGGCGGCGATTCGGGAAACGGTCGGCTCGGCCCATGTGATCTGCGCGCTGAGCGGCGGTGTCGATTCGTCGGTGACGGCCGCCATGGTGCATCGGGCGATCGGCGATCAACTGACCTGCATCTACGTCAATAACGGCCTGATGCGAACCGGTGAGTCGGAGGCGATTCTGCGCTTTTTCAAAGAGACGACCAAGCTCCATGTGATCGATGTCGATGGCACCGAGTTTTTCCTCAATGAACTTGCCGGCGTTGTCGACCCGGAGCTCAAACGCAAGAAAATCGGTCTTGGCTTCATCAGGATTTTCGAGGAGGAGGCCGCGAAAATCGGCAATGTCTCGTTTCTCGCGCAGGGCACGCTTTACCCGGACGTGATCGAGTCCGTCTCGTTTCGGGGAGAAGCTCCGATTAAATCGCATCACAATGTCGGCGGGCTGCCGGAGGTAATGAAACTTGATTTGATCGAACCGCTGCGCGAATTGTTCAAGGACGAGGTGCGTTTACTGGGGCTCGAACTCGGTCTGCCGGAAGAAGCCATTTACCGCCAGCCGTTTCCCGGCCCCGGTCTCGGCATCCGAATCATGGGTGAGGTTACCCGGGAGCGACTGGCGATTTTGCGTCAGGCCGATGTGATCGTCCTTGATGAGATGAAAAAGCATGGCTGGTATCGCCAGGTCTGGCAGTCGTTTGCGGTGCTGTTGCCGATTCAGACGGTCGGTGTCATGGGGGACGGGCGAACGTACGAACACGTTGTGGCGATTCGGTGCGTCGATTCGCGCGATGCCATGACCGCCGACTGGTCGAAGCTTCCGTACGAGATACTCGGTACCATTTCCACGAGGATCATCAACGAGGTGCGCGGTGTGAACCGGGTCGTTTACGATATCTCCTCCAAGCCGCCGGCCACGATCGAATGGGAGTGATATGCTGAAAACCGGTATCTATGTCGACGCCGAAAATATCAGGCTGAGCGGCGGTTACGGCATGCGCTATGATGTACTGGTCGAACTTGCCAATAGCGGTGATTCCGTATTGCTGCGGGCCAATTCCTATCTTGCCGAGGACCGGAGCAGGACCAAGGATGACGATGAGTATCGGCAAAAGCTCTATCGCTATCACAATATCATCCGGCAATGCGGCTTCAAGGTCATCAAAAAATTTGTCAAACACTTCGTCGACGACGAGGGTATTTTGACCACCAAGGCCAACGCCGATATGGATCTGGCCATCGATGCACTGCTTCAGGCGCGCAACCTGGATCGAGTGATTCTGCTGACCGGCGATGGCGACTTCATTCGCCTCGTCCTCGCCCTGCAGAATATGGGCTGTCGGGTGGAAGTGATCGGCTTTAACAATGTCAGCAACGAGTTGCGGGAGGCCGCCGACAGTTACCTGTCCGGCTTCCTCATCCCCGGCCTGCTACCGTTGCACCCCGACGCCGCCGGAAGGAAGCGGGGTATGGTGGTGAACTACAATCCGGATCGCGGTTTTGGTTTTCTGCGCCACTATAAGCTGACTTCTGCCGGCCTGCGTGGAGAGAACGTTTTTTTCCACTGCTCAAAAGCAACGACGACCAGCGACGCGGTCTTTCTTGATGCGACCAATATTTTCGAATTTGAGATCGTTCAGAACCCGGAAAACAATAATCGCACCGAGGCCGCGGAAATCTCACTGTTGGAGACGTGAGCGATCCGGCCGCCATGCCCGTTTCGCTTCGGGGTATGACGACTATTTCGGCACTATTGGATCAAGGAGGAACTCATAATGTTTTCGTTTGACCTGGAGATGCTCCGCTCTCTGGCGGTTCTCTACGGGATGAGGATAGTTTCCGCCGGCATCGTGCTCTGGCTGGGTATCTGGCTGGCCAGGCGGATTGCCCGCCTGCTGACGGCGATGATGGAGCGGTATCAGGTCGAAGTGACTCTGACCAGATTCCTGCACAATGTCATCTACTATGCACTGGTCGCAGCGGTAATCATTGCCGCCGCCGGTCAACTCGGGATCAACACCACGTCCTTTCTTGCCGTCCTCGGCGCCGCCGGTTTGGCAGTCGGCCTGGCGCTCAAGGACTCATTGGCCAATTTTTCATCCGGGGTGATGCTTATTCTATTTCGGCCGTTCAAGGTCGGCGATGCGGTAACGGTCGCCGGTGAAACCGGGGTTATCGCCGAGATTACGATTTTCAGCACGATCCTTAATACCGGGGACAACCAGCGGAAAATTATCCCCAACGGCCGGATTTCCAACGATATCATCACCAATATAACCGCATATCCCACCCGTCGGTTGGATCTGGTGTTCGGGGTCGGCTATGATGATGATCTGCTGACGGTACAACGAATAATCAAAGAGGTACTGGCGGGAGAGTCGCGGATTCTTGCCGACCCGCCACCGACGGTTGCTGTAGGCGAGTTAGGTGCATCGTCGGTCGATTTTATCGTCCGCCCGTGGGTGCGGACTGCAGATTACTGGGCCGTGCGGTTCGCGTTGCTGGAGCGGATCAAGCTGGCTTTCGATGAAGCAGGGATCACCATCCCCTACCCGCAGCAGGATGTTCATCTGTATCGAGCAGATCGTGTCGCAACCCGCACATCGGAAGCGGCTTAGCCGGGGGACGTCGATGGCCGGCGGTGATGAGTGGTATCTGGTGGTCGATCTCGGTGGTACGAAGACCGCCGTCGGCCTGTTTGCCGCCGCCGATCGGCAGTGCCGCCCACGACTCAATACCCGCTACCGGAACAGCGATTACGGCGGCATTGAAGACATCCTTGTCGATTTTCTCGCTGCTTGCCGGGTTCGACCGCAAACCATCTGTATGGGTATCGCCGGCGTGGTCGTCGGCGATATCGTGCGGGTCACCAATCTGCCGTGGTGTGTCGATCGCACTGCTCTGTACCGGCTTGGTTTTTCGAACGTGCTGCTGATCAATGATATGACTGCTCTGGCCGCTGCATTACCGCTGCTCGGCCGTGAGGATGTCGTGTCGTTGCAGCCGGGCATCGCCGCTCCCGGTGGAGTGGCGGCTGTATTGGCGCCGGGCACCGGGCTGGGCGAAGGATTTACGGTGCGTGTCGACGGGGTTGACTACCCGTGCGGCAGCGAAGGCGGCCATTGCGAATTTGCACCGGTGGACGAAGAGCAGCGGGCACTCTATGACGAACTGGCTGACGGCGGCCGGAACGCTGTCAGTTATGAGATGGTCTGCGCCGGTCCGGCTATTGCAACTCTCTTTGCCTTTTGCCGGCGGCGTGGCATCGAGGCTGCTCCGGAAACCCTGAGCAAACTGACGGCGACAGTGGATCACACACCGGTTATTGTCGAAGCGGCGGTCGACGGCGTCTGCCCGGCAAGTACGCGGGCGATTGCATTGTTCCTGGCGATTCTCGGTCGCGAGGGAGCGCATCTGGCGCTCAAGGTCTATGCCCGGGGCGGACTTTTCCTCGGGGGGGGTATTCTTCCTCGGCTGGTGAACACCATCTCGTTTGCCCCATTCATGAGCGCTTTTCATCGGCCGGGAACGATGGCCGAGCTGCTCGCGCTGGTACCGGTGCAGGTGATCATCGACCGTGATATCACGCTGCGCGGCGCCGCCCGGTATGCCGGCAAGACGATCGACCCAATGCTGTTCAGAGAAACGGCCGGTGCGCATGACTCGTAGTGATCGTCGGGAGAGTGAGTGCGGGCCGGTCCCGATTACGACCGAGG
>CAZSOA010000004.1:0-51749 GCA_964608305.1 uncultured Desulfofustis sp.
ATAATCGGTACGAGCGGCACATAGAGCGCCGTCAGAAAGCCGGCATTGGTCACGGTGGTGTGGAAAATGCCGTATTGCTGCAATGCCGCGGCGGTGAACAGGACCACGCCGATCAGAATAATCCCGAGCCAGTCGGTCACGGTGAAGCGTCGCTCCCGGTAGTGCACCCGGCGGAACTCCCTGATGGCCAGCGGCAATACGAACAGCGCCCCAACCAGCATCCTGCTTCCGGTAAAGGTGATGGCCAGCAGCCCGCCGGTGCCGACCTGCTGCACCACAAAAGTCGTACCCCAGATAACGGCGGTCAGCGACAGCAGCGCATTCGCCTGCAGCCTCGTCATCGGTCACCGTCCTGTTCGGCACGTGCGGCCTCGAGAGCATCCGCGAACCGATCGACACTCTTGATCTCGGTATCCCAGGAACACATGAAGCGGGCCCCACCGACCTCGGGAAAGACATAAAATCGCCAGCCCTGCTCGGCCAGCCGCGTCAAAACGGGTTCCGCCAGCCGGACAAAGACCGTGTTGGCCCGCGCCTCAAACAAAATATCCACCCCGTTCATCACCCGCAGCCGCTCGACAAGCCGCGCCAGGCAACGATTGGCGTGGCGGGCATTGGCCAACCAGCTGCCATCGCGCAGCATCGTCGCCCATGGCGCCGCCAGAAAGCGCATCTTCGACGCCAGTTGCCCCGCCTGTTTGCAGCGTCGGGCAAAACCATCGGCCAATTCCCGATGAAAAAAAATCACCGCATCGCCGACCGCCATGCCGTTCTTGGTACCACCGAGGCAGAGAACATCGACGCCGCAGTCAACGGTCAGCTCCCGGACGGAACATCCCAGCGCCGCCACGGCGTTGGCCAACCGTGCGCCGTCCAGGTGCAGATAAAGACCATGTCGGCGGGCACAATCACCGAGTTCGTGCAATTCATCAGGGGTGTAAAGGGTTCCTGCTTCTGTCGGCTGAGTCAGGCTGAGGACTTTGGCCCGGGGAAAGTGAACATCAGTTCGGCGTTTCACGAGGCGCTCAACGGCAGCCACCGTTAATTTACCGTCTGCTCCGTCGCCGGGCAACAGACGGAGCCCCCCGGAAAAAAATGCCGGAGCGGAGCATTCATCGGTCTCTATATGGGCGAAACGATGACAGATAACGGCGTCATACGAGCGACAGAGCGAGGCCAGGGCCAGCGCATTACCGGCCGTTCCATTGAAGACGAAAAAGACCTGGCAATCGACCCCGAACAGGTCCGCTAATTGCCGGCTTGCCCGCGTGGTCCAGTCATCATCGCCGTAGGCAACCGCATGTCCTTGATTTGCTTCGGCCAGCGCCTGCCACGCCGACGGGCAGATACCCGCATAGTTGTCACTGGCAAACTGCTGCCTGCTGGTGCTCGCTTCCATGTCGCTGCCTTCCCCCCCATTTTCGGCTGGTCGACTATACCTGCTTTACCGATTTTTGCAAGAAGCGTGCGCAATGGGAAATTGCCCGGCCTGCCGGCGCCGGGGCGTACCGATACCCACGCCGATCCCGACGAGAAGCGACACCATGCGGAAGCAATTGATGCCCAACGCCGGATGCAGGCAAGCGGCGTTGGGCCAAAAAAAGATCAGCTATGAGCAGCGAGGTGGTATTCGCCGGCTACGCGAAAGCGAACCTTGAGCGGATTGTGGTCCGACGTCTGAACGGCCTGGCTCAGAGAATCGACCACTTCAAGCCCACGGTAATAGACACCGTCGACGGTACGATTGAAAAATTGTGTGCGGTGGTCCGGGTTGAATGCTACCGGCATCAGACCAAGGCCGGTCATCTCTTGATCAACGAGCAGTGTTCGACCTTTACTCCAGGTGTTGAAATCCCCGGCGACGATGACCGGTCCGCGATGGGCCCGAATCATCTCCTGGATCGCCTCAAGCTGGCGACGTACCGAACCGAGGGCGACGGTGAAATTCACCACATGAACGTTGACGACCAGCAGGCGCTCATCGGTCCCGGCCAGGGAGTAGGTACTGGCGAGGGCCATTTTCGGTATTCTGATCAACGGCTCGGCCTGTCGAACCGCACAGAAACTCTGCGGGCTGACCCGGGCCAGCGACAAGATGCCGACATCCCGATCGGCCCGCTGAAAAGCCGGCGCCAGCAGCCAGTCGTGACTCATCAGCTGCAGCTGCTGCTGGAGGTCGTCATCGAGCGTCGCCTCCTGCAGCAGAACAATATCAGATGCCTCCGACAAGGTGGCCAGATCAGCCGACCAGCCGGCCCGTTGTCCCTTCTGGGCATTCCAACTCAAAATGGTGAATCCGTCGGCGGCAAGCGCGGCAACCGGCTCGTGTAGTGGTCCGGTTACCGCAAGATCGGTATAACAGGTCCCCATCGTTCGCGTTTGCACCCGTTCATAACCGCCGCTGACGACATACGGCTGCTCGGGAATGGCCAAGCCGTCCGGCAGGAAGGTCAGCAGCAGACCAGTCATAACGAGCGTAAACACCACAATCATCGCACCTACCTCCTGATTCCCTAACAAATTGTCATGCGCCGCTGTGTCAGGCGCAACCCTGGCAATATACTGCAGCTCGACACCGGGTGCAAGAATCATTGGACGAATACCGTGTGTTTATTGATCTGCCCCGCAACAACGGTCGTCATAGGAAATCACAAAAACATAACCAACGGCTTACCCGACCGTAACAGATCCACTTTATCGTGGCCGCATCATAAAAACGGAGGCTCCCTCATGGAACCGTTGCATTTTCGCAGTATCTGGATATCCGACACCCACCTCGGAGGACGCAACCTGCAAAGCGGGAAACTGCTGCACTTTCTCCAGACGACGGAATCGGACTACCTCTACCTGGTCGGCGATATTCTTGACTTCTGGACGCTCAAGCGCACCTGGTTCTGGCCGAGCATCAACAACCAGATCGTCGCCGCCGTTTTGAACAAAGCCGCCCGCGGCACCCGGGTCATCTATCTGCCCGGTAATCACGACGACCAGATGCGCTGTTATTGCGGGTCTTCATTCAATCAGATCAGTGTGGCCGAAGAGATTGTCCATCGTACGGTAGATGGCAAGCGCTACCTGGTCCTGCACGGAGACAGCTTCGACTGCGTTATCCAGCGACGACGATGGCTGGCCGATGTCGGCAGCGTCCTCTATGACTGGTTGCTGGTTATCAACCGCTGGTATAACGGAATCCGGTCGCTGCTCGGCCGGCCGTACCACTCCATCTCTGCCGCAATCAAGCAACAGGTCAAACAGGCAGTCAACTATATCGACGATTTCGAGCGGATAATTGTCAGCGAAGCGCACCGGAAGCGGGTCGACGGTTTGATCTGCGGCCATATCCATCATGCCGCCATTCGCGATATCAACGGCGTTCTCTACAGTAACACCGGTGATTGGGTGGAGAGCTGCACGGCGTTGGTGGAAAACGCCAACGGCACACTCGGCATCGTCGATTGGCAGGATACGGCACTCTCACACCAATCTTTGGTCACAGAACGCACCTATGAAGATCGCTATCGTAAGCGATGCTTGGCATCCACAAATTAACGGCGTCGTCACCACCTACCAGAACACCATCGACGAACTTTGCCGCCTTGGCCATCAGGTCCTGACGATCTCCCCGGAGATGTTCACCACCATCCCCTGTCCGACCTATCCGGAAATACCGCTCTCTCTTGCCCGGCCGGCGCGGCTGGAAATGATGCTCGCCCGGTTTGCTCCCCACGCCATCCATATCGCCACCGAAGGGCCGCTCGGCTGGGCGGCCCGGCGAGCCTGCCTGCGTCATAACCGAGCGTTCACCACTGCCTACCATACGCGGTTTCCCGAATATCTCCGGCTCCGCTTTCCCGTTCCATTGCGCTTTTCCTA
Organism: uncultured Desulfofustis sp.; assembly: GCA_964608305.1. Lineage (GTDB taxonomy): Bacteria > Desulfobacterota > Desulfobulbia > Desulfobulbales > Desulfocapsaceae > Desulfofustis. The sequence goes on from CAZSOA010000004.1 coordinate 3,874, forward strand.
TGGGGTTGTCAGGCACTTCCACAAAAAAGCCAGACGGGTCATGGTAGCCACCGAAGCCCTGAAAAAAGAACTTGAAACAAGAGGCTTTCGCCGTGTCTCTCTCTGGTCAAGGGGTGTCGACACGACGATCTTCCGCCCGGAAGCCGCCGTGCATGCACGCTCCGACCAGCCTCTTTATACCTATGTCGGCCGCATTGCCCCGGAAAAAAACATCGAAGCGTTTTTGCGCCTTGATCTGCCCGGAGAGAAGTGTGTGGTTGGTGACGGCCCCGCTTTGCCTGAGTTGCGGCGACGCTACCCCGATGTGGTTTTTACCGGCTACAGACAGGGGCGGGCTTTGGCTGCATTGATCGCCGCCAGCAGCGTTTTTGTCTTCCCCAGCCTCACCGACACCTTCGGTATCGTCCAGCTGGAAGCGATGGCCTGCGGCGTGCCGGTAGCCGCCTTTCCCGCCGACGGCCCCCGATCAGTCATCGAAAATGGCCGCAACGGCTGGCTGGACCATGACCTGAAAGCCGCGATCAGCAACTGCTTGTCGATAGATCGCCGGCACTGCCGGCAATTTGCCCTGAAGCATTCATGGCAGGCCTGCACGCGCCAGTTTCTCGACAACCTGTCTCTGCTTGACCCGTTGCCTGCTGAAACCTCCATTACGGCAGGGACCTGCAGCGACAGCCTTTCTGAAACCTTCCTGCGGATACCGCTTGCACCATGACCTCATCACTATCCAAAGCTGCCACAATGGCTGCAATTACTGTTGAAGCCGAAGCGTTTCGCATGTCGGCACATCGGCAGCGTCTGCAGCCGTTTGCCGCCGATGACACAACCGCCGGCATGGAATATGAACTGCAGGTTGCCGTCGTCGGCGATGGCAGCACCGTCGATCTACCATTGACCATCAAGGGCTCGAGTTACTTTCGTAACCTTGTCAAACGCTGCCTGCGCGGCGACTGCCCGGATCGAGTCGTCGATGCGTTACGCTCCGTCCTCACCGAGCACGAACAGAGCGCTTGGGAAAACAGCTGGGTGCGCATGAAAACGGGCTGTCTGAGCGCTGCAGCCGCGCGGGTCATCGAACACGATTTTCTGGCAGACAAAGCCAGACCAGACGGACCGCTGAGATCCGATCGTCATCGTTTTTTCGCCGTCCATCGTGGTGAGCAATGGCTGCGCCTGCCGATCAGTTATCTGCTCAAACTGGCGCTGGCCGACTGCCTCGGGCGAATGGACGGCCTTCCCACCGAGATACATGCCACCGGAGAACAGCTGCTGACTCATTTTATCAGCGATAACACCTCACCGGAAATCCTTTCATTATCGGTCGCCAACAGCACTTCGACAACCATCGGAAGCGCCGCCGCACAAGAATCGGCACGCACCTTCCTCTTTGCGCAATTGTTGCTGCAGTATGCCAATATCCAGTTTCACCTGCAGCAAAACGGTCAGCGTGCCTGCCTCTACTTTTCGCCGCAGGTGCCGCTGCGGCAAAAACGGATCAACGACCTGGTGCCGGACAACTTTTACCGGCAACTCTTTATGAGCCCGTGCCTTTCCGGCTGGGACCGGGGGGAAGAAAAGCATGCCCACATGGAGCTCTGCCACAAGACGCTGTCAAGCAGCCAGCTCAATGCCATCAGCAAATTGCGCGAGGCCGGCATTCTCAGCAACAACCTCGTGGTCCTGCCCAACACGTCGCATACCTGCCTGGCCAATAACGGCATTCATATATCGCTCGGTTCACGGCTGCTCACAAAAGCCGCGAGCGATCGCTCATCAGGCTTCTCGCCGGCGGTGGAAAAATACTACGGTGACCTGGTGATTAAGATCATCGAGCACTTTCTGCCGCTGCTCGTCACGACCTGCAGCGCCGCCCCGTACCGGGTCGATTTTGCCGACTTCCACCCGGAGAAGATGCTCGGCTTCCTCCCCCACGAGCTTGATTACACCCATCTTCGTATGCTCTGGCGGCGCTGGAAGAAAAAAGCGGATATCAGCGTGTTCGGCGGATCGCTGACGCCATTCGGCCCGCAGCCCCTTGATCGGCTCATCGCGGCGATAACGTGTTCGCGGGGCGACCTGATTCCCGATTTCCGTCTGCTTGACTATCTCGTCGCCCTCCTGTCGACGGAAACCAGCCCGGCACTCGACGGTTCACCCGGCAACCAGGATCTGCTCAAACGAGATCTTGCCGAAATAGGCGTTTTTGACGAGCGTATGGCAATCTATCTGCCGTGTCGGCTCCGCGATTTTTCGGGGAAAGGTTTTTCCGGCTTTGAAGGCCGATTTTACTCGCTGTTCCCAAGCCTGCTGGATGATATCCGCATTGCCGTCGACACCCAGAATGTGCTTACGGCCCTCGCCTATCGTTATGTGCTTGATGGGACCATCGGCCACGCCGACATCCCCGACACGCCAACCTGTGAAAGCGAGCGTCGGCAGATCTTTTTTGCAGCAGCAATCGGCATCCCCACCGTCTATATCGAAACTGCAACGAAAAACCGGCTGCTCACCCGCATCCTGTCCACCGTCGAAGGCCGGCGGAGCAGCTCCCGATACAAAGGTTATACCCGAATCACCGTCCATAACTATCAACGGGCACTGCTCGAACTTCTCTCTACCGACGGCGCTGCGCTGGTTGAATCTCTCCAGGCAAGAAAATCCCTGCATCTCCTGCACGAACGGCTTGCCGAGCCAAACGCTTCCGCCGCTCACCGACTGACCAGCGGCATTCTCCGTTCGGCCGGCAGCCGGCGCACACCCCTGGCCGTTCCGGCAGCGCACTTCAATCAGGCCAGTGAACAATACTATCGCAACACGCTCCGACTCAACCATATCCGTGAAGGAATTTCGGTTTTCCAGGAAGACTGCGCACAGCTGGAACAAGCAGCGCCCTCAAAAGCCCGTGCAATCGGGCAAGCCCTCGGCATCACGACAAGCCTGAGCGATTACCTGCAACACCTGGTTCCGGATCTGGTCCAGGAAGCACTCAATCCAACCGGAATCCGCCATCTGGTAGCGATTTGCCTGACCGTCATCAATCAGCAGGTAGCAAGGAAAGAGGCATGATCGGTAACCCGTGCACCCATCAATATGTTGATCGGCAAACCGGCACCGTCCGCACCGAACGGCTGTTTGGCGATCAATGGGTCAGACTGCTGTACAACCCGGTCCGTGAGCGATCCCCCTATCTGTTCAGGATCTTTACGTCCCGACGGATGTCCGCAGCGCTCGGTTGGTGGTGTTTCGACCGGCCCCTGCCGAGATCACAACGTGGCTTGCCGCTGCTGCAGCGTTTCGGCGTCGACCCGGCGGAATGTTGCCTGCCTCCCGCCGCTTATACCGGCTACCGGGCCGTCTTTGAGCGCCAAATCCGCTTCTGGGACTGCCGGCCGTTGCCGGATCAGCCACAGGCAATCGTTGCCCCGGCCGACGCCCGGATGCTCATCGGCTCGCTTACGCTCACCTCGTCACTGTTCATTAAGGAGAAATTATTCGGTATCGACGAATTGCTCGGCCACAACGAGACGTTGCTGGACCGCTTTGGTAGCGGTGACTATGCGGTTTTCCGGTTGACGCCGGAAAAATACCACTATACCCACGTCCCGGCCGGCGGCCGGATCACCGATCTTTTCACCGTCGACGGACGCTACCATTGCTGTAACCCGGCGGCCACGGTGGCTATTGCAGAACCGCTCTCGAAAAACCGGCGCATGGTAACCGTCATCGATACCGACGTTCCCGGCGGGACCGGCGTCGGCAGGGTGGCAATGATTGAAATAGTCGCGCTGATGATCGGCGATATCCGGCAATGCTACAGCGATCACCGCTATGATCGGCCGTCGGTGCCGGTGATCGGTCAGATGGTGCGGCTCGGCGCGGTAAAGGGCCTGTTTTGTCCGGGCAGTTCCACGATCGTTCTGCTCTTCGAACCGGGGCGGCTTGATTTTTGCCGGGATCTCCAGCGTAACAGCCGCCGCTGCGATGTCAACAGCAGATTCAGCGTTGGCTTTCATCAAGCACTTGTCGAAACCGAAGTAGCCGTGCGTTCGGTGATCGGCACTGCAATACACCAGAAAAACGGAGGATGAGGCAATGTCGGAATTACTTTTTCTTACCGGGATGGCCCTGGTCTTGGGCCTTGTGCTTGCCTGGGGCTTTACGGTTTTGCCACGGGAACGCTGGCAGATGCTGGCGATCGTGCCGATGCAAAAACAGGACGATGACCAGTGGTCAGGACTGAACCTGACCTACTACGGATTCCTGGTCGCCTCGAGCCAGCTCCTGGCCGTCGTCCTGCTGATTATTCTGCTTGGGTCCGTGGCCATTCCCCTGACCGGGGCACTGCTGACTGTCGCCCTCCTATTGGCGGTGTGTCTGCCGGCAGCGCGGCTTATCGCGCAAATCGTCGAGAAAAAACAACATACGTTCACCGTCGGCGGTGCCTCTTTCATCGGCATTCTGCTGGCGCCCCCGGCAATTGTCGCCGCGACGCAGCTGCTCGCCGCTTTGGGCAGCCATGACGTTCTCCCCTTGACACCGCTGCTTGCCGCGCTGTCAATCTGCTACCTGCTCGGAGAAGGAATCGGACGACTCGGCTGCATCAGCTATGGCTGCTGTTATGGCAAGCCGGTCTGCCAGTGCAGCGCCAAGCTGCAACAAATTATCGGTCGCCACGGGTTCGTCTTTACCGGCACAACCAGAAAAGCGGTCTACGAAGGCCGGCTCGCAGGCCAGCCGCTTGTGCCGATCCAGGCGATCACGGCGATCATCTATACCGTTGCCACCATTGTTTGTTGTGGGTTGTTTCTAAACGGCCATTATGGAGCAGCACTGATCGGTTCAATTCTTATCGGGCAGGGTTGGCGGGTGTTCTCAGAAACGCTGCGCGCGGATTTTCGTGGTTTCGCGAAATTTTCCGCGTATCAGAAGATGGGTTTAGCGGCAATAGCCTATGTCTTTGTTCTGGTTTCCTTCCTGCCACCTGCCGTTCCGGTCGAAGCCAATCTGACGGCAGGCATTAACCGACTCTGGGATCCGGGACTTATTCTCGGCCTGCAGGGTCTCTGGCTGCTGTTCTTTCTTGTCTTCGGCAAAAGCACGGTGACGACCGCCACCATTTCGTTTGCCGTTATCCCTGAACATCAATGAATAGAAGGCCGCCGTCCAATTCACGTTAACGATCGCGCAGGCCGAACTGGTAGCAGGTGGTATGCCGATAGAGCTGGCCGGCGGCAAGAAGTACTGAAGGAAAGGCCCGCTGATTGGCGGAATCGGGGAAATGGCCCGGCGCCAGACAAAACGCGGCAAACCGGTTGAACGGAAACGCCCCGTCGGCTGTCTGCAGCCGATCGAGCCGGCCGCCGGTACAGAGCCGGATTCCCGGCTGCGACGTGGTGATCGTTACCGTTCGTCCGGATTCCGGGTGGTAGACATGGGCGGACGGGTGCGAGACACCCTCGTTGTCGAGAACGAAATAGTGATCGAATCCGTCATCGCACTGCATGGTACTGCCGATATCTCTGATGGCGCCGCCCAACAGACGCTCTTCGCGAAAATCGAGCGGTGTGCCGTCGATGCGTCGCAACATTCCAAGCGGGAGAGCATCACGATCCATTGAGATATAACCGGCCGCATCGATTCTCAGTAGATGATCCTCAATCGTCATGCTGCCGCCAAGGTTGAAATAACAATGGGGGCTGAGACTGACCACGGTCGGCTGATCGCTTGCCGCCGTATATTCAACGAGCAGCCGGTTGTCCTCCGTCAATAGATAGAGAAGCCTGATGTCGACGGTACCCGGATAGCCCTCTTCCCCGTCCAGACTGGTGCGCGACAGAGAAACCCCGCAGCCTCGCTGTTCGCGGATCGGTTGTGCGTCCCAGATCTTTTTGCTAAACCCGGCAAACCCACCGTGCAGGTGATGCCGGCCGTGGTTCGCGGACAACCGGTAGAGCCTGCCGTTGATGGTAAAAGCGGCGTTGCTGATGCCGCCGGCGCAGCGGCCGATCAACCCGCCAAGGTACGCCGTGTCTGCACGATAGTCGGCGAACGTCTTGTAACCACGTATGATATTGCCGGGAATACCGTTTCGATCCGGGGTACGGATGGCCGTGACGGCGGCGCCGAACGTGGTCAGTGAAACAACCAGCCCATTGCCGTTACTGACGGTATAAAGATCGATCTCCCGATCATCGCAGGTCCCGAATCGCTTTCTGACGAGGCTCATCATTCCCTGTTCCGCTGCTCCTTCATAAGGGCATCATCCCACGCTTCTTCGGGCACAACAGCGACGACCGCTCTGCCGAGGCATCGTACCATCGTCGTCGTGAAAATGCACGATCTGCGCCGAAGATCGACGTTGGCCCAGATGCGTGCCGGCAATCGTTACGCACCGACCATTATAGACTTGAACTTGGGTCGTTGAAATCGGTAGAGTAGACGAAGCGAGCGCCCGTCCGCTGCACGGGCGGCCGACACCTCAACCTCAGTGCATCGGCGCGACGCCGACGGGACGCCCCATGAGCATTTTTCGCGTACATTTCACCTGGAAGGAAAAGGCCTACACCCTCAAGGCCCGAAGTCTCGACATGACCCATCCGTATTTCGTCGCCATCATGGACCTCGTCCTGCCACCGGCAAACAGCGTCCTTATCAATCCTGCCGACGACGACATCCGCAAGCAGTTCGGCACGGTCCGCCAGCTGATGCTGCCGTTCCAATCGGTCTCGCTGATCGAGGAATATCGGGATGATCCGGATCAACGGGCGGCAGAGACGACGGGTGATCAACCGGAGGTGATCATCAGCCCCCGTTTCGGAAAACGCAGATGAGTCAATCAGGTTTGCAGCAGCAATGACCCGGCTCGCCCGGCAGATCGATGAGTTGCGACGAGTGATCGGCCAGATCGGTGAAGAGAAGCCGGCCAAGCAGTGCTGCCGGTCGTCCGAGTGCCAGTGCTACGACTTCGGCGCACTCCACAGCGGCCAGGGCGACTGCCGCATATGGCAACGTTCCGAGCCGGCCTTCGACGCCGACGGATCTGCCGGCACTGCTGCCGTAGATCCGTGACAGCAGCCGGTCGCCGGGCTTGACCACAATCGCCTGCCCGGACGTGCCGCCGATCGCTGCGGACACGAGCGGCAGGGCACGCTGTTCACAGAGCCGCTCGACCAATAATCGTGCCGATATTGAGTCCAGGCAATCAACCACGATATGCGCACCGGCCAGCAGTTCCTCCCCATTCTCCGCTGTCAAAAACCGGGTGATACCCCGAGCGGCCACGGCCGGATTGACGGCTGCAACCCGCGCAACGGCGACGTCCGCCTTGTACCGGCCGAGTGCATCAGTGGTGCTGAGCAGTTGCCGATTAAGATTGCTATCGACAAAACGATCCCCGTCCACCAGCGTCAAACGGCCGATACCGATTCTGGCACAGAGGTCGCAAACCGCGCCGCCAAGCCCGCCAAGGCCGATGATGGCAACATGGCTGGCCAGCAACCGGGCCTGCTCGGCGGCAGAGAGACTGCGCTGATTGCGCGCATATACCTCGGGAACGATGTTCCCTGCCAAGGCCGTCAGCTGAACATCCTGCGCCGTTCGCCCGGTCTGCTCGGCGATCCGTTGTTGATCGGCAAACGACAGGCTGCGGTACGCACTGCCATCCCCCCGGTGCCGTGTTTCAGCGACCGTTTCGATCAATTCCTGCAGCGATTTCATCCCGTCCCCTTCAGCGTTTTTTCCAACTCGACTCCTGGCCACGCCGCAGTCGCCCGATATTCTCGCGGTGCTTATACCAGATGAGCACGGCGATCAACGCCCCGGTCAGGATCGTCGCCGGATCGTGGCCGAGGAAGAATAACCAGCACGGAAACAGTGCGGAGGCCGCCAGCGAACCGGCGGAAACATAACCCGACAGCGCGACGACGGCAAGAAACAGGGCCAGGCTGAGCGCAATCGCCGGCGGCGACAGAAAAAGGAAGACACCAAGCGCGGTCGCCACCCCTTTTCCGCCTTTGAAGCGGAGATAGATGGGAAACAGATGACCGACCACAGCCGATACCCCACAGGCCAGGACAATGAGATTCCCGCCGGGCTCCGCCGCTATCAATCGGGAGGCGACAAACATCGGCAGAAACCCCTTCAGGCAATCGCAGATCAGGGTTGCAACGCCGTATCCTTTGCCGAGCAGCCGGGTGACATTGGTCGCTCCGATATTGCGGCTGCCGCCGGCCCGCACATCGACCCCGGCCACTTTCCCGATGAGCAGGCCGAACGGAATCGCCCCGATGAGATAGCTTGCAATTGGCAGCAGGATGTCCATAATATACCTGTCAGAAACCGGTGGAAAGAGAACACGCTCCGAGGGTGGTACTGTACCGCTTCGTCGTGTTCCGTGCAACAAATGAGCGGTAGCGTTGCGCTTGGCCCATGGCAACGGATAATGACCATGGTTGAACGGTTCTGACTGTGTTAATATGAGCGATTTTGCAACGGGCCCCGCCTTCCGGAAATAGGCGCTCGCAAGGGCCGGATGCGGGGCCGGCCGCACCACCGGTCGAAACGAAACGAACGGCAGCACATCGTTTGCTCGATGACGTACACAGACCGGCAAACAACAAGAATAATCGATCATGACCATACGAAAAATCATAGAATACCCCGAGCCGCTCCTGCGGTTGCAGGCAAAGACCGTCGAACGGTTCGATGATACCCTGCAGACCCTGATCGAAGATATGGCAGAGACCATGTACGATGCTCCCGGTATCGGTCTTGCCGCACCGCAAATTGCCGAATCGTTGCGGATAATCGTTGTCGATATCGGCCGTCAGGAAGAACAGCGGCGCTACCTGCCCCTCATCAATCCGGAAATTGTCGCCCACGAGGGGACGCAACTCGACGAGGAGGGGTGTCTCAGCGTCCCGGAACTGATCGCCCAGGTCCAGCGTTATAAAAAGATAACGGTAGCCTACCAGGATGCCGGCGGGACCCCCCAACGACTCGATGCCGAAGACCGGTTTGCCGTCGTGCTGCAGCACGAAATCGATCACCTCAACGGCATCCTTTTCATTGACCATCTCAGCCCGCTCAAGCGGACTCTCTATAAGAAGAAACGGAAAAAAATGCTGGCTGCGGAGCAAGCCGCCTGATGGAGCAGCCTCGTTTGCGCATCGTCTTCATGGGGACGCCGTCGTTTGCCATTCCCAGTTTGGAGGCTTTGCTGCACGGACCCGACGAAATCGTCGGCGTGATCTGCCAGCCGGATCGCGCCCAGGGCCGAAGCCGCAAGCCGGTTGCACCGCCGGTAAAGACCGTCGCCGCCACCCACGGTCTCCCGGTCCTGCAACCGGAGAACATCCGCTCCGATGCGTTTCTGGGAGCCCTGCAGGAGTTGACTCCCGATCTGATCGTCGTCGTCGCCTACGGGCGAATTCTGCCCGCCACGATCCTTGAACTGCCGAGATTCGGCTGCATCAATGTGCATGGCTCGCTGCTGCCCCGTCATCGTGGAGCCGCGCCGGTGCAATGGGCGATTATCAAAGGTGACGACACTGTCGGGGTGACCATCATGCAGATGGATAAGGGGATGGATACCGGCGATATCCTGCTGCAGACGAGTCTTTCCCCAGATCCCGAGGAGACTGCCGGGTCCCTGTTCATCAAGCTGGCCGAACTGGGCAGCGAAGCCCTGATGGATACCCTTGACCTGCTCGCCCAGGGCGGGCTGGCAACCATCGAGCAGGACGAGACCCTGGCTACCTACGCACCGATGCTCAAGAAGGAAGACGGGCTCATCGACTGGAACCGCTCAGCCGAACAGATCGATCGCCTCATCAGAGGACTTGATCCCTGGCCCACCGGGTACACCTTCCTCGGCGACCGAAAACTGCAGCTCTTTGCTCCGCAGGTCATTCATGAGGAAAGCAGCCGATCACCCGGCACCATCCTGCGTGCCGACCAGGACGGATTGCTCCTGGCCACCGCCCGCAATTGCCTGCTGATCCGCGAAATAAAACCGGAAGGCCGAGGCCGTATGAGTGTCGCCGCCTTCCTCAACGGCTGCCCGATCGAGCTCGGCAGCCGCCTCGGCGTGCCGCTTTCGTAACGACCATGACAAACGGTCTCGACACCGCTTATTTCGACTGTTTTTCCGGCATCAGCGGCGACATGCTGCTCGGCGCCCTGGTGGACTGCGGTCTGGATGTCAATCGGTTACGCTCGACCCTGGCCGCCCTGCCGCTCGAACCGTGGGATCTTGCCGTCAACCGCTGCACGCGCCGCGGTATCGGCGCCACCGCGGTGACTGTCACCTCACCCTCAGGCCAGACGCTCAGAACGCTGGACGATATTACTGCAATGCTTGATCAAAGCAGTCTGCAGCAACCCGTAATCGAGCAGTCATTGCGGGTATTGCGGCGCCTGGCCCAAGCCGAAGCCCATGTTCATGACATCTCGATCGAGCAGATCCATTTCCATGAGATCGGCGCCATCGACACCATCATCGATATCGTCGGTGTTGTCTGGGGGCTGCAGGAACTCGGCATCAGATCCGTATCATGCTCGCCGCTGCCGCTTGCCCGCGGCTTTGTCTCCTGCGCTCACGGCAATCTCCCGCTGCCGGCTCCGGCTGTCTGCGAATTGCTGCGCGACATTCCGGTTGTCGGTTGCGCAAGCGATCGAGAACTGGTAACCCCGACCGGCGCCGCGCTGGTGGCAGAACTTGCCGACACATTCGGCCCGCTGCCGGCCATGCGCCTGCTGAAAACCGGTTATGGCGCCGGATCGGCGGAAGGCGAGCCGCTGTGCCCCAACCTGTTGCGGCTGTTCATCGGCCGCCAAACCACGCCGGAAGAACCACAGCGGATCGAGGTGATCGAGACCCATCTCGATGACTGGCATACGGAAGGTTTTCCATTGCTGTGCGAACGGTTGTTCGCCCAGCGGGCGCTCGATGTCAGCCTGACACCGATGCAGATGAAAAAAGGAAGACCCGGCTTCTGCCTCCGGGTGATAGTCGCACCGGCCCACAGCGCCGCCATCAAGGAACTCATCCTGAACGAGACCTCGGCCATCGGCCTGCGCTTCCGCACCGAGGAACGGATGACCCTGCCGCGCCGCGCCGTATCGATCGCCACCCGCTGGGGCGCGATCACCGCCAAAGAGGTGCAGACTCCGTCCGGAACCAGGGTCTATCCGGAATACGAAGCCTGCCGCCGTGTCGCCGAAGCGCACCGGGTACCGCTCGAGCGGATCTATCGAGATGTAGTCGTGGCCGCTGAGACCAAGCGCTGATGGACAGGGTCATTATCGCCATCGCCACCGGCTTCTACACCGGCATGATCGCCAAGGCACCGGGCACCTGGGGCTCGGCATTCGCACTGCTGCCGTGGTTTTTCTGTCGCAATCTGGAGCTTCGCGTTTATCTGCTGGTGCTGGCGGGTCTGTTCGTGGTCGGCTTCCTGACGGCCGGCTCAGCGGAGAAGATTATCGATCGACCCGACCCGGGTTGTATCGTGATCGATGAGATCCTCGGCATCTTCGTCACCCTGACCCTGGCGCCAAATCATCCGCTGGCCTGGCTTCTTGGCTTCCTGTTCTTCCGGCTCTTCGATATCACCAAGCCGTTTCCGGTCTCCTGGCTTGACCGCAACCTGCACGGCGGCATCGGGATCATGGCCGACGATATCGTCGCCGGCCTCTATGCCCTGATCTGCCTGCAACTCTGCTGGCCGTTCATTGAACGATTACTCTGAAAAAGGATAACGCAGGGGCCCGGCGGCGCTGTCACGCTCAAGCGCCGGAAAAAAACATCGGCAAACGGGTGTGCACCTGGTCAATCTGATCGGCATTACGCAGCAGCACGTCAAGGGTGTCCCAAGTCCCGTCGAGCAATGCGGTCCGAGCCGATGGTTGCATCGCCACAACCTCCTGTCGGTCGCCATACTGCAGTGTCAACGCCTCGATATCGACGGTCAGCAGAATCGACGGCTCACGTTGCAATCGCTGCTGCAAGGCAACCACGGCGTCGTTTGCCATGGTGCAGACCGCCAGACCGATACTCGTACAATTCCCGGCGAAGATCTCGGCAAAGGACTCGCCGATAATCGCCTTGATGCCAAATCGTTGCAGGGCTTGCGGTGCATGCTCACGGCTGGAACCACAGCCGAAATTGGTGTTTACCACGAGGATCTCGGCGCCCCGGTAGCGCTCGTCGTTGAACGGATGCGCCCGGGGGACACCGTCGGCGTCGAACCGCTCGTCGCGGAACACCTACTCACCGAGGCAGGAAAAGGTAATAGCGCGCAAGAACCGCGCCGGGATGATCCGGTCGGTATCGATATCGTTGCCCGACAACGGCACGCCTCGCCCCTGAATCTGCCGAATGGCGGCGTTCTCGCTCATCTCCATCTCCTCTTTTCTTCTAGGAAAATCAGCTTTATCATCAATAAATCAGCTCGTTGTATCCGGCTTTGGCATGATGTGGATACGTCGTCGTGACCGCCGGTCAGAGGGGCTAGAAAAAGGTTCTGACGTCGGCCACCTGCCCGGCAACAGCGGCAGCGGCAACCATCGCCGGACTCATCAGCAGGGTCCGGCCCAACGGCGCGCCCTGCCGACCGATGAAGTTGCGGTTTGAAGAACTGGCACAGAGCTGCCGACCGCTTAACTTGTCCGGATTCATCGCCAGACACATCGAACAACCGGGTTCCCGCCACTCGAAACCGGCCGCCCTGAAGATCTCGTCGAGCCCTTCGCGCTCCGCCTCGCGTTTCACCTGGCGAGAACCCGGCACCGCCAGCGCCCGGATCCCCGGAGCAACCCGCCGACCGCGCAACACCTCGGCAGCGGCCTGAAAATCCGAGAGGCGACCATTCGTGCAGGAGCCGATGAACGCGACATCAATCGGTTCACCAAGCAATACCTGTCCCGGGTGGAACCCCATATGCTCGTATGCCGCCCGCGCCCCATCAACCTGGTCGGCGGCGAGATCGGCAAAATCCGGCAGTGGCGCGTCCACCTCGGTCACCTGGCCGGGGTTAATTCCCCAAGTCAGCTGCGGCGCCATCCCGGTAATATCGATGGTCACCGTATCATCATAGACGGCATCCCGGTCGGAGGCCATGGAGCGCCAGTATCGCACCGCCTCGGTAAACCGCTCCCCGGTCGGGACAAAGGGCCGGCCCTGCAGATAATCGAAGGTGGTCTGATCCGGATTGACATACCCGGCTCGAGCGCCCCCTTCGATGCTCATGTTACAGACGGTCATCCGCTCTTCCATGGACAGCGCCTCGATGACCGGCCCCCCGTATTCGTAGGCATAGCCGATCCCGCCTTTGACCCCGAGGTCGCCGATGATGCGCAGGATGATATCTTTGGCATAGATGCCGCGCGCGCGGGTACCGGCAACGGTAATGCGCCGCACCTTCAGTCTGTCCAGCGCCAGGGTTTGGGTGGCCAGCACATCACGGACTTGCGAGGTGCCGATACCAAAGGCGATGGCTCCGAACGCGCCGTGGGTTGAGGTATGCGAGTCGCCGCAGGCGATCGTCAATGCCGGCTGCGTCAAGCCGTTTTCCGGTCCAATGATGTGGACGATCCCCTGTGCATCGGAGTCAAGGCCGTAAAATCGCAGGCCGAACGCTGCGGTATTGTCTTCAATGGCCTGCAACATGGCTTCCGCCAATGCATCCTGGTACGGCCTGAGCGTCTGCTGCACGGTCGGCACGATATGGTCGACGGTGGCAACCGTCCGCTCGGGGTAGCGAACCGGCAGGCTCCGCTCCCGCAACGCTTGAAAGGCCTGTGGCGAGGTAACCTCATGAACCAGGTGCAGGGCAATAAACAATTGGTCTCTGGTCGGCGATAACGCGGCGACCCGGTGAGCTTCCCAGACCTTGTTGAACAGACTCGTTCCCATGCACCCTCCTCCAAGACTATGCACGACCGCCTGACGGACTCAGGCGGATCAGTTGTCGCGTTGTGCTGCACATCACAGCTTGCCGGTCTTCTCCAGAACCTTGACGGCGAGCAGGTAAGAAACGACAATCAGCAAACACCAGGAAATCATCAGAAAAATACTCATTATACACTCCTTGCCGATGCTCAATAGGCCTTCGAGTCGGTAATGTCCTCCGGCCCCACCTTCCGTGCATTCATCAATATCCAGACATAGATGATATAGCCGAGCACCAGCGGAATGACCAGGGCCACATAGGTCATGACCGTTAGCGTATAGTGGCTCGACGAGGCGTTATAAATGGACAGGCTGGACTGCAGATCGACCTTGGACGGGTAAAACGGTGTATTGTTGAAACCGGCAATGGCAAACACCGCAAGACCGACCAGCACGGTGCCGAGCCCGCCGAACCAGATCCCCTTGCCACTGCCGAGAAAGCGGGTGCTGATCACCCCCCAGACAACCAGTACCAATCCGGCAAGCAGCGCGGTGAGCGCCCACGGCATGGCCAGCAGGTTGTCGAGGTATTTACCGGGCAGCAGGCCGACCACACCCTGTTCATCGTATCCGTAGCCAGGCATGACGAGCAGTGCCGCCAGGATATAGAGAAGAAACGGCAGCGCGCATAACAGATTGATCAGCGCCGCCCGCCGCAGCCGTTGCTCCAGTTCCGGAACCGTCGTACAGTCGATATTGTTCACCAGATAAAGCGCCCCGAGCACCCGGGCGTTGAAGACCAGAAACAGCCCGAACGACAGGTTGAATACCGAAAACGCCGCCTCCAGGCCGTGCAGGGGATGGGTCCAGCGGACCTGATTGTACTGATTGAGTTCAAAATTCGAACCGGTAAAAAACGTCCCGACCGCAGCGCCGATCAGCAGGATACCCACCGATCCGTTGATGAACAAAAACAGCTCATAGGTTTTGGCGCCCAGCAGGTTGTCGGGTTTCCGGCGAAACTCGTAACTGACCGCCTGAATAATAAAGGTGAACAGGATCAACATCCAGACCCAGTAGGCACCGCCGAAACTGGTGGCATAGAATTTTGGGAAGGCTGCAAATAAGGCGCCACCGAACAGGACCAACGTGGTAAAAGTCAATTCCCATTTGCGGCCCAATGAATTGATCACCAGGGATTTCTCCGTTTCATTCTTGGCCACCTGCCAGAGCAGGCTCTGCCCTCCCTGCACGAAGTTCATGAACAGAAACAACGAACCGACAACGGCGACCAACAGCCACCAGATGTGCTGCAGCACAGTGATGTCCAATGCCCCGATCATTGTTCACCTCCCGGTCCTTTGTGGATCTGTCTGAGCATGATTTTCCCCCCCGCTATCAGCAGCACCGTAAAAATCCCGGCAAATATCCAGAAGGTGGCGATCACATTGCCACTGGCCAGGTTGCTGGTGGCCGCGGATACCGGCAGCAGATCCTGGATGGCCCAGGGCTGACGACCGACCTCAGCCACCACCCAGCCGGCCTGACTGGCAGTCAGGGCAAGGAAAAACGACGAGATGCCGAGCGGCAACAACCAGCGTTTCTGCTCGATAGTGTCCTTCATCGTGTAGTAGAGATAGGCGACACAGATAAAACCAAAAAAGACGGCGAGAAACACCATGATATGGAAGGCATAAAACGACGTCTGTACCGGCGGCACCCCGTCTTCAGGTTTTTCCAGATACCCGTAGCCGAGAAACTCCCGATTCTCCTCGAAGCGAGCCAGTGCAAGCGCCGCCTCCTCCTGATCGTTGGCCTGTTTGGCATCTTTGTAAGCGGCCAGATCGGCCACGGCAATGCGGCCCCGCTCAATCATCGTGCCATACCCGATGATCCCTTCCTGTTCATTGCCGTAAACCAGATCGTTGATCCCCGGGACAAACGAATCGACGGATCGGTTGGCAAGAAGCGACAACAGATACGGAATCTTGATCTCAAACAGCCACGGGTCGCGGTCATCTCCCGGCTGCTTTTTGGGGTCGAGCAGCCCGATGGCAACGATGCCGGCCTGTCGTTCGCCGTCATAAAGCCCCTCATAGGCGGCCAGTTTCATCGGTTGCGTCGACGCATTGGTAAACGCCGATTCATCGCCGGTCAAACCGACATAAAGAAACGACAGGAGACCAAACACCGAGGCGACCAGAATCGATCGTTTCGCCATCAGCAGATGACGCCCCCGCAATAGATACCAGGATGACACGGCGATAACGAACAGCGATCCGATCAGAAATCCGGCACTTGTCGTATGGGTGAACTTCGCAATCGCCACCGGCGAGAAGATTACTTCCCAGAAATTGAGCATTTCGAACCGTGCCGTGTCCGGATTGAAATGCATGCCGACCGGGAGCTGCATCCAGCCGTTGGCCACCAGAATCCAGAGGGCGGAGAGGTTGGAGCCGACAGCGACCATCCAGGTGGAAAAGAGATGGAACCCTTTGGAAACCCGGTCCCAACCGAAAAACATGACGGAGACAAAGGTCGCTTCAAGGAAGAAAGCAACAATGCCCTCAATAGCCAGCGGCGCGCCGAAAATATCACCGACCATCCACGAATAGTTGGACCAGTTGGTGCCGAATTCAAATTCCAGGATGATCCCGGTGGCCACACCGATTACGAAATTGATGCCGAACAGGGTCATCCAGAATTTCGTCAGTCGTTTCCACTCCTCATTCCCGGTCCGAACGTAGATCGTTTCAAAAAAGGCGCACAGAAAGGACAACCCCAAGGTCAATGGGACGAAGATCCAGTGATACATCGCCGTCAGGGCAAACTGCGCCCTGGACCAGTTGACCAGGGCCAGATCAATCTCGCCCATAGCATACCCTCCTTTCGTCTTGTTTGCGGGCCGCTCCAGGTACCGGTTCCGCCAGATGACCAACCCGTTGCTCTGCCGTCATAAGCGCTTTTAGTGTACCCGTTCACCCCCGTTGCTGACAACTGAGAACAGGCAGGAATTGCAATAATTCCTGCCAAACGTACCGAGTGTTACCGGGAGTGTCAATAATAATTCCCATTAACAGTCTCATAATTTGTGTGCCTCCCTTTCTCCTCCTGCTTGCAAATCGGTCAAATAGTTGTAATATACAACTATGGACCTTCAGACTGCCCCGATAGAACGCACCACCTTTGCATTGATCAGAGATCTGAGCCGTTCCCTGCGACTCTTTCAAGAGGGTGCCGTGATCTGCGCCGATGTCACCTTCAGCCAGTTCGTTATTCTCGACCACGTCCGCCAGGGGTCGTCGTTGCGAATCAGCGAACTCAACGAACTACTCGGTGTAGAGAAAAGCACCACCAGCCGACTTATCAAGCCGCTGGTCAACAAAGGGTTGCTTCTGAGGGATCATGATCCGGGCGATCGCCGAAGCATTGTGTTGCGGCTCAGCAAACAGGGAACGCAGGTTCATGAGCACGTCTGGGACTGTTTCGCAGCCGCAGTCGACCGTTTTTTCATGGCCGTTCCGGACAACCAACGATCGCACGTGGTAGCAACCATGCAGCTGCTGAGCCAGGCCTTTTTCTGTTGCTGCGGCAAAGAGGATTGTTGCCGTTGAATCTTTTTCCTTATTTTTTCAAGCCATCAACCCGGGAGCGACCATGGAAACCAATCGTATAAAAGATATTGTCCGCAGCCAATACGGCAGCATCGCTCGTCAAGGTGGCGGTTGCGGCTGCGGGTGTAATGATCCGGCCACACAAAGCAGCAGGCTTGGCTACTCCGCAGAAGAACTACAGCTGATTCCCGACCAGGCCAATCTCGGCCTCGGTTGCGGCAACCCGACCGCGGTGGCATCACTGCAGCCGGGAGAAACCGTGCTTGATCTCGGCTCCGGCGCCGGCATGGACTGTTTTCTCGCCGCCGCCCGGGTCGGTCCGACCGGTACCGTTATCGGTGTGGACATGACCCCGGAGATGGTCGAAAAAGCCCGCCGCAACGCCGAGCAAGTCGGCGCGAACACCATCGATTTCAGGCTCGGCGAGATCGAAGCGCTACCCGTTGACGAACGGTCAATCGATGTCGTCATATCCAATTGCGTCATCAACCTCGTGCCGGACAAGGCATCGGCATTTCGTGAGATTTTAAGGGTCCTGAGGCCTGGCGGGCGCCTGATGATTTCCGATATCGCGTTAAACGGAGAGCTGCCGGCAGCCCTGCTGGCCAGTGCCGAGGCGTATGTCGGATGCATCTCCGGTGCCGCGCAGATCACCGAGTATCAAACCATCCTCGCCGAGTGCGGCTTTACCGACGTGGCTATCACCGCCAACCCGATCAACCTTATCGCTGATTGGCTGGCTGCTCCCCAGACGGCATCCCAGCTCGAGCAATGGCAGATCAGCAGCGAAGATGCCAAGGCAGCCGCGCAGCGCATCGTCAGCGTCATGATTCAAGCCTATCGACCGCGTTGAACGACCGAAGGACAAAAAACCTGTAACTCCGAATGGTTGAACTTGCATCGCAACAGGGCGCCGGGTACAATGGCATACAGGGAACCTTGAAAAATTGCTATTCCGCCCAATCTCATCGTTGCGCTATCACATTTTATCCTCGGAATATCATGTATATGCCTGCGGTAAAATTCTCTTGCGCGCCTCGATATTGAACGAAATTTCGAATTTTTCAAGGCCCCCGACAGTATTGCCTCACGCACCGGGCCACGAACCCCATGTCCGGCACATCGTCGCGAACTATGCCGCCCCGCCTCGGCCGATTGGACCCGGCGGAAGTCGCATCGCAAAAGTCCGGCTCAACCGAAGAAGGGGAGCTTGAGACAAGCGGTTCATCGTTACCACGGGAGGGATCATGAAACGATTCATCACTTTCAGCCTGGCCGGAGTGGTCATCCTCGCCGTTCTTTTCGCGGCAACCGTCCTGATCGCACCTCGCCTGATCGATATCGCCCAGCATAAACCTGCAATCGAAAGATTCATTATCGGCAAGACCGGTCTTCCGGTGCGGCTGGGGGGCGAGATTTCCCTCTCCCTGTTTCCCTCTATCGCGTTGAGTTTCACCGATCTGCAGATCGACAGTCTGGCGGGACCGACGGATCAACCGCTCCTGAGTATCGACGGCTTCGAAGCCAGGCTGAAGACCCTGCCGCTGCTTTCCAAACAGATCGAAATCAGCAGTTTCATCGTCACTGCCCCCCAGCTTAACCTGGTCATTGACGACGCAGGCAGCGGCAATTGGCAGAAGCAGACACCTTCCGAGACGATGCCGGCCGAACGCGGCGAGCCGGCCCCGACTGCACCCGGCGCCATCCCCCCTGCTGCAACACCACCTCAGACAGATACTTTTGTTGTTACCTCACTGATTATTGATGAGCTTGCCATCAAAGATGGCCGTGTCCGCCTGGACAACCGGGCGTCACAGACAAAAAGGGAGGTTTCCGGGATTTTTTTTGAATCCACCGATATTTCCCTCGATCAGCCGGTTTCACTGGCATTGGCGGCCATGCTCGACGGTCGCCCGATCGAACTGACGGGCACCGTCGGCCCGCTCGGGAGCACTCCGGGATCTGGTCCCGTCGCCTTCAACCTGCACGTCTCCGGTTTCGATACGCTCCAGGCAGACGCTGTCGGCACCGTTACCAATCTGTTGAGCGACCCGCGTTATACCGTTGACCTGGACGTCGAACCAGGCAACCTCAAACGACTCATCGCCGCTATCAGCCCCGATGCAACGGTAATCACCGCCGACCCGCAGGCCCTGGAACACGTCGGCTTTCGCGGAACCCTCCAGGGCAGCAGGGAGCAGATCGATCTCAGCGGCAGCGCCCTTGTTATCGATGAGACCACCATCTCCGTGGAACGTTCGGCAATCGTCTTCTCCGGCCCGGCACTCGAACTCGTTGCCAACATCGATACACTCGACCTGGACCGGTATCTGCCCCCCGCTTCCACACCAGATTCAACGCAGCAAAGCGGTGAAGATGAACCATCGACGACACCACGCAAATCACCGACCACGACAACCGCCCCTGCAGGAGACGACGAGAAGCACGAAGCATCGCCCGCCGGCGATCAACCTGCCACGGCGCCGGCGGTTGCTTCGGCACCTGACCCGGCGACGCCTGATCAGGCGACCATCGATTATCAGCCGTTGCGCGACCTGCAGCTTACCGCATCAGTTTCGGTTGGAACGCTGCGGGTCAGCGGCGGGGAAGTGACCAATCTCTCGCTACAGATCACCGGAGTCGACGGACTCTTTTCAATTGCACCCATGAACGTAGAGCTGTATCAGGGCCACCTGAACTCGACCGCCGCGCTTGATGTCCGTCGAAACCAGCCGCGCATCACCCTGAAGGGTGCTATCAGCAACGTTCAGGCCGGTCCTCTGCTGCGCGACTTTACGCAAAAAAATCGTATTGAAGGAACACTCAACCTGGACATCGACATCACCACTGTCGGAGACCGGACCGAAACGCTCCTGGCCTCACTCAACGGCACCGGCAATCTGTTCGTCAAAGATGGCGCCATAAACGGCCTCGATCTCACCAGACTGACGAGAACCATCACCACCGGCTTCTCCCTTGACGACCAGGGAGAACGGCCGGCCACCGATTTCGGCGAACTGACGGTGCCGTTCACGCTGAGAAACGGGATGGTCGCCATTACCGAGGCGACCTTGCAATCCCCGTTCATCAAGGCGCAGGCCGCCGGCACCGCCGATCTGGTGAGTCAACGACTCGACCTTCGTCTTCGACCGGAGCTTGTCGCCTCGTTGCAAGGGCAAGGCGATGACGAGCAGAAGCCCGGTTATGCAATACCAACGCTGATCGGCGGGACATTTAACGAACCGACCTTTCGGCCTGATCTCGAGGCCCTGGCAAAAGAGCGGTTGCCGGCACTGCAGGAATTGGAGGATGTTTTGAAGACTGGAACGATCTCTCCGGAAAACAAACAAAAGCTTAGTGAAGAAGCGGAAAAGGCCAAGGGCTTGCTGAAAGGGCTGTTCGGCAGATAGCGCCAAGCCCGGCATCCCGGCCTGGCTGGTTACGGTTGCAGGAGTTTCAGGTCGAGCGGTGCTTCCAGGGCCCGCCGGGCCGTGGTGTCACGCAGCTCAAACAAGATCACTTCCATGACGTGCCAGACCCGCACCCCGCTGCGAATACAACCGGTGACCGTCTTGTCGCCGCGACCACAGGCCAGATGCATATGCAGCAATGGCTGTCCCTGTTCATCGCGAAACAGTGTCCCGGTTCCGGTGACCTCATGGGCATGATCCAGAACCAGTGACATCGGCTCAAGCGGCAGCTGCCGGTCCGTAGCCGGCCCAACCACCAGCCGGCTGCCGTGATCGGCGCCGCCGACGGCGACAAGCGTCGCCGCCTCGATCCCCTGCTCGTCGACAAACCGTTCAATAACCTCATGAACGATATCGCCGTCCTCCAGCCGCAGGATAAAGACGCGCCCCTGCCGTGCTTCGGAAAATCTCATGGTACACGCTCCCGCCGTTCACGTTCACGAAATTGAGCCAACCAGCAGATCACAGCCACGGTTAGCGATGGTCCGACACCTGCCGTTTTAACCATATTTTTACCGCACCGTCCAGCCCCTCGATCAACCACTATGGCCATTGCCGAGGCCTGCTGAAGCGATACCGGCACCACCGGGTCAATGTTTCCCCTTGACTAATTTCAATTTTGCAATATGATTTGTTACAATATATTTTTATAGAATTGCATTGCCCCGATCACCAGCCACCCAGCGCTTCGGTCCCGCCGATTTTTCTGCGCATTTTGGCTGGCTATTGTTCTTGCTCAAAATATCGAACCGCAACGGTGCCCAAACCATATGGCTGAGACGGAAAAGATCGTCATTCAAAACTTGTTCAAGATTTTCGGGCCAGACCCGGAGAAGGCTCTGAAATTACTGGAACAAGGGAAATCAAAAGCAGAAATTTATGAACAAATCGGTCATACGATCGGCGTCCAGGATGCCAATCTCAGTGTGCAGAGCGGAGAAATCTTCGTGGTCATGGGGCTGTCCGGCTCAGGGAAATCGACCCTGGTGCGCATGCTCAATCGGCTGATCGAGCCGACCTCCGGGGCAGTGCTCGTGGATGGCGTTGACGTAGCGCAGATGAGTCACGACGAGTTGGTCCATTTTCGCCGCAGCAAGACATCGATGGTCTTCCAATCCTTTGCCTTGATGCCGCACCTGAACATTATCGACAATGTTTCCTTCGGCCTTGAGCTCGCCGGTGTTCCAAAAGAAAAACGGCTTGACCGGGCCATGGATGCATTGCAGCAAGTCGGTCTCGACGGGTGGGGCAACGCCTATCCGAACGAATTGAGCGGCGGCATGCAACAACGCGTCGGATTGGCCCGCGGCCTTGCCGTAGACCCCGACATTATGCTGATGGATGAGGCCTTTTCCGCACTCGACCCGTTGATCCGTACCGAAATGCAGGATGAGCTGCTGAAACTGCAGGACCAACATGAGCGCACCATCGTCTTTATCTCCCATGACCTCGACGAAGCGCTGCGCATCGGCGACCGGATCGCGATCATGGAAGGTGGTCGGATCGTCCAGGTCGGCACGCCCGAGGAAATCCTGCAGAACCCGGCGGACGATTATGTCCGGGCCTTCTTTCGCGGGGTCGATCCGACCGGCATCATCTCGGCCGGGGACATCGCCCGCGACACGCAGCCGACGGTCATCTGGCATACCAGCCAGGGGAGCCTGCGGGCCACGCTGGAAAAACTCAACGACCAGGACCGGGAATACGCGTACGTACTGGACTCCCGCCGCCACTTCTGCGGCATCGTCTCGACGGATAGCCTGCATGCGACACTGGAACAAAAAACCAGCACCACCAAGATCGAGGACGCCTTCCTCAAGGAAGCCCGCCCGGTCCTGACGAGCGACAGCCTGCAGGACATCCTGCCGCTCGTCGCTGCTCACCCCTGGCCGGTGCCGGTCATAGATGAACAGAAGACCTATCGCGGCGTCGTCTCAAAGAACCGTTTTCTGCGCACCCTGTATCGCGCCGAAAACGGTGAACAGATAAACGAAGTCCGCTAATTTCGGAGCGTACCGATGCTGCAGTTTAAAGAGAAAATCATCCCACTCGATATCTGGGTCAACCAATTCATCGATTGGCTCGTTGAAGGTTATCGGTGGCTGTTTCAGCTGATAAAACTGCCGGTGCAGGTGACCCTGTCCGGCATGGAAAACGGATTGCAGGCCATCCACCCGCTGCTCGTTATTCTTGTCGTCTGCCTGATCGCCTGGCGACTCTCAGGAATCAAACTGGCAGTCTTCAGCGCGGTATCACTGCTGCTGATCGGCTTTCTTGGCCTCTGGTCGGAAACGATGATCACCCTGGCCATGGTGTTTTCATCCGTTATCTTCTGCACGATCGTCGGCATTCCGCTCGGCATCTGGGCTGGGCGCAGCGATCGGTTCAACGCGCTGCTGCGACCCTGCCTTGACGCGATGCAGACGACTCCGGCCTTCGTCTATCTGGTGCCGATCGTCATGCTGTTCTCGGTGGGCAACGTCGCCGGCGTCCTGGCAACGATCATCTTTGCCTTGCCCCCCATTGTCCGGCTGACCAGTCTTGGCATCAGGCAAGTCCACCCGGAACTGGTCGAAGCGGCGCTCGCTTTCGGGGCAACCGACTGGCAGGTATTGCGCCGCGTCCAGATTCCGCTCGCCCTACCGACCATCATGGCCGGATTGAATCAAACGATCATGATGGCCTTGTCAATGGTGGTCATCGCCGCCCTGATCGGTGCCGGAGGACTCGGTGCCCCGGTCATTCTCGGCCTCAACACGCTCGATATCGGTCGTGCCGTTATCGGTGGACTGGCCATTGTCCTGATGGCCATTATTCTCGACCGTGTCACACAGTCCGTGGCCAACAAAAAATAAACACCAGGAGGAATTATTATGAACATGAAGCGACTCTTCTGCGGGACGGCCATCGCCCTGCTGACGTTTTCCGGAACCGTTTGTACGACCACAGCGACGGAACGCCCCGGCGAAGGGGTAACCGTCAATCCGGCGCGAGCGACCTGGAACACCGGATTCTTCCAGGAAGCGCTCGTGCGGCGCGCCCTGGAAACGCTCGGTTACCAGGTGAATCAGCCGAAAGATCTGCAGAATCCGATCTTTTACAAGTCGGTAGCTCTGGGTGATGTCGACTATTGGGCCAATGGCTGGTTCCCGATGCACGAGGCACAATTGCCCAAAGATTTTGATGAAAAAGCCGAAAAGGTCGGTTACGTCGCTCAGGCCGGCGGCATGGGCGGCTACCTCGTGTCCAAACGCGAGGTGGAAGCATTCGGGATTACCAGTCTTGAGGACTTCAAACGGGATGACGTCAAAAAAGCCTTTGACAGCAGCGGCGACGGCAAGGCCGATCTGACCGCCTGTCCTCCCGGCTGGGGCTGCGAGAAAGTCATCGACCATCACATGAACGCCTACGGGCTCAACGACCACATCACTCCGAGCAAGGCGTCGTATGAAGCCGGCATGGCTGCAGCCCTCGGCAACTACAAGGACGGGAAACCGGTCTTTTTCTATACCTGGACGCCGAACTGGACGGTATACAAGTTCAAGCCCGGCGAAGACGTGATGTGGATCAATGTACCGGAAATCAACGCCAGCGACGCGCAACAGGGCTTCGAAGACCGGATGACGGTCAACGGTGTCGTCGGCGCTGTCTCCGACCCGGTCAAGCTCGGTTTTGTCGCCTCCGATATCAGAATCGTCGCCAACAAGGAGTTTCTGGCTGCCAATCCGGCTGCCAAGCGTTTCTTCGAGGTGTTTACGCTGCCGCTGGCGGACATCAACGCCCAGAACACCCGGATGAACGAAGGTGAAAAAAGTCAGCAGGACGTTGAACGGCACGCCGATGAGTGGATAGCCGCAAACCAGGAGACCTGGGACAACTGGCTCGCCGAAGCCCGCGCTGCCGTCCAGTAAGCACTCCCTCCCCTCATCCGCTCAGCCCGACGCCGGCATCTGCGTCGGGCTGACGTTTTTTCCATTCGCCAGGCCACCCTCGTCATAATAACGAAAATACTGGAAGAGTTTCCTGCAAGCGTTTAAATAGCGAGATCGTTGTACCGCTTTGAGGAGGAACTCATGAACGACAGAGCAGCACGCATCCACGAAATCACCCGCCACCTGCGGGTTCTCTTTCGCACGATCCAGGCCCATGCCAAACAAATCAGGACGACCTGCGGCCTGAGCGGCGCCAAATTGTGGATGCTTCACGAGATCGACAAAGACCCGGGGCTCAAAGTCTCCGATCTGGCCGAAGCATTGACCATTCATCCGTCGACCTGCAGTAATATGCTCGATAAACTGGAAGAGCAGGAACTCATCAGCCGCAAGCGCTGCAGCAAGGATCAGCGCACCGTGCAGCTCTATGTCACCGAGGCCGGCAAACAGCTGCTTGATCTCGCCCCCCGTCCGGCGCAGGGAGAACTGAGCCGGGCCCTGCAGACGTTACCCGATCAGCATCTCATCGAACTGGAACGCAGCCTGGGCGGCCTGATTCAGGCACTCGACACCACCGACGAGGACGCGGCGCTGCTGCCGATTCCCGGAGATTGACGGGGCGGCTCCGTACTCCTCCGCCCATCGGCCGCTAGTACCCCTATCAAGAATACCCGCCGCTTCCGGTGTCATCGAGAACGGGCAGCTGCTTCTCCGGGTTGCGGTGTTCACCGTCCGCGGTCAGATAGATCCCGGCTGCCCCCGGCAACGGGCATCTGGTCTCGCAGATACCGCAGCCGATGCACAGATCATCGACCACATACGGTTGCCGAACCGTCACTTCCCGCCCGTAACCGTCCACCACCAACGCTGTGCGAAACTTGATGGCCTTGTCCGGTGTCGGACAATGTTCCTCGCAAACGATGCAGGGAATACCTTTGGCATAGGGCAGGCAGCGGTTGAGATCGAACCAGGCGTGGCCGATTTTCATGCGATGTTTCTCGTCCCGGGTCAGGACCCTGATGGCGCCGGTCGGGCAGACCTGGCCACACAGCGTACAGTTGAACTCGCAATAACCGGTCCGAGCCACCAACCGGGGGGAAAACAGGCCCTCAAATCCTGCCGATAGCATGGTCGGTTGTAAACCGTTGCCGATGCAGACCTGAATGCATTCGGCACAGCGAACACAGCGTTGCAGAAATTCGGCTTCAGCCAGGGCGCCGGGCGGCCGGATCAGCATCGGATCCGGCTCGGCATTGAGCCGACGGACCCCGAGCACCGGCGTAACAACGACGCCGACCGCCAGCACTCCGAGGAACTTCCGGCGCGACAACGATAGGCCGACTCCCTGCGAGCCGAGAATCGTTCGCTGCAGCGAAATGATCTGGCGGGGGCAGTGTTGCAGGCAATCCATGCAAAGACTGCACTGCTGCCGACTCACCCGCCGCTGTTCGTCGATCGCCCCCATCCGACAGATCCGCGCGCAGAGCCGACATGAACCACAACCCTCGTCACCGCCGCGCAGGCCGGTCAAGCCGAGCCCGGCAAACCAGCCGAGCAGAGCGCCGAGCGGGCAGACATTGCGGCAGAAAAACCGTCGCTGGAACATCTCCGCGCCAAAAATTGCCAGCAGGAACAGCAGGCTCACCAATGCCAGATCGAAATAGGCGCGGTCAAAAGGCAATACCGTCGCCCGCAGCAGCGCATAGAGCGGCTCGGTGACCTGATTGACGAACGGCGGCGCATGCAGATAAGTAACGGTGAAAAACGATTCACTCAGATGATAGGCCGCCGGATAGATCGCCTGGGCCAACCCCCGCACCAGAATGGAAAAAGGGTCGAGGTATCCGGCCAGCGGTACCCGCAGGGCTGCGGCGACAAGCACCACGACCAGCAGCAGGGCGGCCAGTTGCGGGAACAGCGTTCGGGTTGGTCGCGGGCGTGCTTTCAGCATCGGCTGGACACCGTCGATCAGGGTGCCCAGCGGGCAGACCCAGCCGCAGAATGAACGACCGAAGAGCAGACTGAGGACAACGATCAGCAGGGCCGGCAGCATCAGGGCAATGAGTGTCCGCGCCGCGAGCATCGTCGCAATCGCCAGCAGCGGATCAATGCGAAATAAGAGATTGACGGCGTACTTAATGGAATCCGAACCGCTGTAATCGGTCTGTATGAACAGAAAGAAAAAAAGCAGCAGAAAGCCGAGCTGACTGAGTTTCCGCGTCAGCCGCAGCCGGCGGTAACGTGAGCCGGCCGACTGCCGTTCGCGCCTGATCATACCGCTGCCCGAAAGATCTGCATTTTCGCCGGATCCATCTGTCCCAGCCCCATCTGATGCGCAACAACGGTGGTTTCGATGTCCTCCGGTTGCAAGCCGAACAAGGTCGTGGCCACGGCATCGGCAGCCACCGGGTCAGCCGAAGCGATCACCGTGTCACGCTGTTGAACATCCTCGAGCCGACCGCCCTGCGGCCCGTTTCTGAGAAGAATACGGGTGGCGTCGATAACCGTCAGCGTCGGTTTGATAACCGTGGCCAGGTCGGCCAGTTTCTGGCTCAACCCGTGGTGCAACCGCCCGCGATTGCCGCCGATGGCGCCCATCACGTTTTTCAGTCCGAGCGTCAACCGGCTCAGGCCGTGATGCTTGGCAATCGGCACGTTGATGTACGCGTCGGCTGCCAGCGCATCGCGATAGATCTCCCAGCGCTCAAGAGCGCGCCCGCGAGCTATTTCCACCTCGACGAATTTGCGGTTGTCGATATGCTCAAGCCGGACCCGGCGTTCGCCAAGCTCGGCAAGAGCGCCCTCGATCCCGCTGTTGCTATAACACCGCCGCGGTTCGTTACAGGTATGGTCGAAGACTTTTACCTCGCCGGCACCGGCCTCAAGCGCCAGCTCAACCACCGTCCGGACCACCAGTGGATGGGTTGTCGCCGCGAACTCCGGGGCCCGATCCCAGGCGATATTAGGCTTGACGACCACCGTAGTGCCCGGCCGAACAAACCGGCCTATACCACCGAGCAACCGGATCGCCTCGCGAACGATGCCCGGATAATCACTACCGGCGACCGAGGCAATCATCGCCTCGGCCTCAGCGGCCGGTGCCGGAGCAGCTATCGTGAAGCGGGGTGGCATGATGGAAAATCCCGCCGCGGCAAGCAGCGCCTGTCTGATGAATCGTCGTCTGTCCATGGTAACTCCGTAGAAATGGCCTCTGGGGTGGAAGATGCCTGACAATCATACCACAGGTGGCCAATCCCTCCAACATCGACGACCCTGGTTGCAAACCGCAAAGCCATCTCCTTGACCGGGCAACGGGTCCGCATGCACCGATCATCGTTTCAAACATTGCGCTTCTCGGTCGTTTTCTACTATCATCAGGTTCATCATCTGAATTTTCGACCGGATACACCGCCATGAGCCAGCAGTGGACCTATAGCGATCTCATCGATCTCGAAGCCTTCCTCGACCGTGATGCCGGCCTGCCGCAGAACGATATCCATCGGCGTGATCGCAACCTTTTCCTGCAGCGCTGCCCGGACCTGCCGGCAAACGACCGGCAACGGCTCCTGGCATGCTGGGTGAGCGCCCGGAAAGAACAGCTGGCTGCCGAAACCGGCGCACCGGGACCCGGCGAACGGCTGGCAACGGCGGCCCGGTTGCTCACCATGGTGCTTCTCGGCTGCGGCCTGATCGCAGGGATCAGCAGCTCTCTGGCCTTCTTTACCTACTCCGGAGACACACCGGTCAATGTCTTCCATTTTCTCATCATCTTTGTTTTTTCCCAACTTGGACTCGCTGCCCTGCTCATTACCGCCCTCATGCTCCGCAATGCCGGACTCAGCCGGCTCCCGGCGCCGGTTGCCGACCTGTTTTCCCGGCTGCTGAGTCGGCTGGCAGGCAGCCGGCATGACCGGATCGGCCTGGCCGCTCTGCTCCGCCGTCTCAGCAATGCCTACGGGCCGCTTGCCTATTGGCCGGTTTTCAAACTTTCACAAAACTTCATGATTGCCTTCAATGTCGGCCTGCTGCTGGCCACATTGCTGAAAATTGCCACCACCGACCTGGCCTTCGGCTGGCAGTCGACCATCCAGGTCAGCGCGCCGGTTATTGAGCAGATCGTCAAGGGTTTGGCACTGCCCTGGTCGTGGTTCATCCCGCACCACTATGCCTTTCCATCCCTGGCGGAAATTGAAGGGAGCCGAATCATCCTCAAGGACGGCGTCTATCACCTGGCCACCCAGGACCTCGTCTCCTGGTGGCCGTTTCTCGTGTTCTGCCTGCTGGCGTATGGCCTGCTGCTGCGCGTGGCCTTGCTGCTGAGCGGTATTTTCCTGGAAAAACAGGCGTTGCGCCGAATCAATATGAAACGCCCCGATTACCTGCAGATCATCCGGCGGATGTGTACCCCGTTGCTCAGTTCCGAGGCAGTGGACGGCCCCGATCAGTTCACCGGTTTGCCGTCGGCCGGCCCGCCCCCTCATACCCCCGAGCTACCTGCGGGCGCGACCCACCTGCTGCTGCTTCCCGAGGACATTTCTGCGCACCGTTCCGCCGATGCCCTGATAACCGACCTGCAGCACGTCGGGTTGGCCGTTGAAACATGCCTGGAAGTGCGGTTTGATGAGCCGCTTCCCCCATCGTTTGCAAAACAGCTTGCCGACAGCTTCCGGCACCAGTCCGGTGGAGTATTGCTGCTTCAGGAAGCCTGGCTGCCACCGATCAACGACTGGTTTCACCTGCTCAGACAGATCCGAGCAGCCCTCGAGCCGACCACCCCGATAACCGTTGTCCTGCTCGGCCGTCCCAGCTCCGATGCCGGGTTTTTCCCGCCCTCTGCGCAAGACACCCTGCTCTGGCAACGAAAAATTGCTGCACAGGGCGACCCCTTTACCGCCGCCATCGAGCTCACCGTCGGCACTGCGAATCCGGAGCAATCGTCATGCTGATCCCGGAAATTGCCATTATCGGCCATCCCAACGAGGGGAAGTCATCGGTCCTGTCGACGTTGGCTGAGGACGATTCGGTCCGGATCAGCCCGTTTCCCGGCGAAACAACACGGTGTCGCACTTTTCCGATCATCATCGATCACCGGGAAGTGCTGCGCTTTACCGACACCCCCGGCTTCCAGAACCCGGTTCGGCTGCTTGCCATGCTCAGAGACGCCCCGGGCAGCGGCGCCGATCGATTGCAGCGGCTCAACGATCTGACTGCTGCCGATCGCGAGTTCCGCGAGGATCATGAGCTGCTCCAGCCGCTGACCCGCGGCGCCGGGGTGATTTACGTGGTCGATGGATCACGCCCCCTCCGCCAGGTGGACCGTGCGGAAATGGAGGTACTGCGGCTGATCGGCCGGCCCCGGATGGCGGTGATCAACTGCAAACACGACGAACAACGCTACCTGCCCGAATGGAAAGATGAGCTGACCCAACAGTTCAACGCCTGGCGATTATTCAACGCCCATCGCGCCACCTATGCCGAGCGCATCGACCTGCTCGAGGCGTTGAAGACCATCGACCAGGACTGGCAACCGGTGCTCACCGAGGTGGTGCGCACCTTCCAGCAGGACTGGCAGCGGCGCGCCCAGCGCAGCGCCGAGATCATCTGCACCCTGCTTGGTGATGTGCTCAGCCTGCAGTTGGCGTTGCCGTGCCGTCCCGGCGATGATGAAGATCGACAGCGGGAAACGCTGCTCAGACGGTACACCCGGACCGTCACCGAACGGGAACAACATGCCCAGCAACAGATCAGAGCATTGTTTAAACACAATATTTTCGATTACCGCCTGCCGCCTCATTCCATTTTGCACGAGGAATTGTTCAGTGAACGGACCTGGCAGCTGCTCGGTCTGACCCAAAAACAACTCCTCGTATTCGGCTCGCTTGGCGGTGCCGCCCTTGGCGCCGGCATCGACGTCGCCGCCCTGGGTCACGGACTCGGTCTGTTTACCGCACTGGGAGGCGCCGCCGGTCTGCTTGGCGCCGTTGCCGGCCGCAGGCACTTGAAGGCCGACGCCAGCCTGCTTGGTCTGCGGTTGGCCGGTGCGCAGGTACAGATCGGCCCGGCCAAAGATATTTCATTGCTGTTCGTTCTGCTCAACCGTGCTTTCCTGTTTTTCCGGCATATCATCAACTGGGCGCATGGCCGCCGGGATTATCCCCAAACAGTCGATGCCGAACAACAGCACGCAGCAGAGCGGCTCACCGAAACCTGGTCGACCAAAGAACTGCGCACCTGCCAATCCTTTTTCACCGCAGTCCGCCGTGCCGACCGAAGCTCCGGGCAGCACCAAGCCGAACAGCTGCAGGATCTGCTTTTCACGACGCTGATGCGAATCAGTACCGATCGATAACAACGCCGCATCTCGCATCAGCCGACCACGGACAATGGCCCACGATCACCACATTACCCTGATACGACCTGACAACCCGCCGAAACCGCCTTGATCCTAGACCTGACCCAGCGCAGTACGTGAAAAAAATCACGTGTATTTTCCTGGACAAGCGATTATACAGGAATTTCTGTCGGTAAACAGCAACAGCGTACGCTCCCATAACCAACAATAGGACTCTCCTGGCCGATACCTTCATGATGCGCCGCTTGCAGCCTCTGATGGCGATCATTGCCGTCACGGTTCTCTACTTTTGTTTCAAGGCGTTGATCGGTGTTGTCGCGCTGTCAAGCGTCGCCAAGATCGTTATCGATGCCGAGTTTGTCCAGGCAAACGTCATCGACGTCTATTATGCCGCCGGGTTTGCCGGATCCGGTTTCCGCGCAGACTACCACAAAGCGTCACCGCCATATCCGGCCGGTGTCAGATCCGCGTTGACCGTCCCGATAAACAACCATGTGGCGCGAAAGATCCGGATCGATACCGGTCATCAACCGGGCGCTGTAAAATTGTACAGCGTTACCTTCACCAGTTATTTCGGCCCGGATATCGTCTTCAACCACCACGAATTATTCAACCGCTTTCGCCCCGCCAACCAGATCGGGGCGTTCACCCTGCAGGATGATCATCTTCGCGTCGTCTCCATCGGTGACGATCCGTATCTGGTCATGGACGGCAAGCTGATTTTCGCCAACCCCTTCCTCCTGCATATCCTGCCGCTGCTCCTCGCCGGGCTGCTCGTCTTTGTCGCCGTTCACCTCCCGTTCCACCGTTTTCCGGCCTTTTCCGACATCTATTCAAAAACCTCGTCAAGCGGCGCTAATTTCGCCGCTCTGGACGGTATCCGGGGCCTGGCGGCATTACTGGTGCTGGCGCAACATACCGGCCTGGTCATGGGTGGTGGAATCTTCGGTGTCTGGCTGTTTTTCTGCCTGAGCGGATTTCTCCTGGCCACCCCGTTTATTCACCGACCGGACCGGGCGCTCAGTGGTTCGTACATGGGGCATTATGTGCTCCGCCGACTCAAGCGCATCCTGCCGATGTATTTTACGGTGATCACCGTGACCATGCTCTTTCTCGGGAAGTACGATGTAGCCATCCGCCACTATCTGTTTCTCCAGGCGGATGGCCATTACTGGACGGTCGCCCAGGAGATGTTCTTTTATCTGCTCCTGCCGATTGTTATGGCAGTGTACGCCCTGCTCTTCTCATCCAGGCGGCTGCCGGCGATCTTGTTTTTTGCCGCAGCAGCAGCCGGCGCTCACCTGTTTATCACCACCGATATCGTAACACTCTACGGGAACAACGCGACGCTACGACCGATGGTCGGCATCTTTCTGGTGGGCGTCCTTGCCGCGTTCGTCTTCGCCTATTGTCATGACCACCTCGCGTACCTCATCAAGAATCTCGCCTGCCGCCGGTTCTTCTCGATCTTCGGCCTCCTCGTTGTGGTCGGTTGCCTGATCAGCGGAGAAGACCCCTTCTCCAGGACAGTGCATATCCATCCCTTGAACCAGTCAGGCTGGTTCGGCCTCGGTGCCGGCCTCCTCATCCTGGCAACGCTGCTTGCCGACCGCACCCTGCTCAATCGCATCATGGCCTGGCTGCCGCTACGCGCCATCGGCCTGGTCGGTTTCAGCTTCTACCTTCTCCATCCCATGGCGATCAGCTGTACACGCGGCATTTCCATGTATTTTTTCAACTACTACCCGACCGGGGTGGTATTATTCTGCCTGGCCGGTGCAGGAACCTACCTGTTGTCACTCTTCACCTATACCTATATCGAACGGCCCTTCATCATGCTTGCCGCAGACAAAACCGTGCCGGCAACCAACCGGAAGTCAGACATGCCGGAACCGCAGCGATCGGCTCTGCGCAATTGAGCCAAGGGCTCAGAACGATCGGTCATCCGCGGTGTGAGCGGCAAACAATTGCATCAGCGCCGCAGTCACCGGACCGGGGCACCCTCGGCCAATGAGGCGGTCGTCGACCTGCCGGACCGGGAGCACCTCTTTGTTTGACGAGGTGAGAAAGACCTCGTCGGCGTGATATAATTCTTCCCTGCTGATCGTCCGGAGTTCCGTGGGAAACTGAGAAGCAGCGACGGAGAGCAGAACATCCCGGGTAACACCGGGCAAAATGTCCTCCGGCGGCGTCCGCAATGTCCCGGCGAACACGGCAAAAATATTCGAGGTGGTCCCTTCCAGTACCCGCCCGTCGGCATCCACGTAGATCGCTTCAATCGCGTCTTCCTGCTTGGCCTGGTTCAGGCTCATAATGGCTCGGATGTAATCAATACTTTTCGCACCGGGGATGTACCGGGTCCTATCCACCGTAACAATCTTCACACCGTCGCTGTACCAGGATCGAGGAAAGTTTTTCAACGGCGTTACCAAAATCAGCAGCCGCGGACGCGCTCCCGGTGTGATCGAGTCGTCGCTGTCGCCGCCGGTAATCAATAACCTGATATTGGCCTCGTCGTAATCATTGCGGGCCAGGGTCTGCTCGACCCGCTCCCGGATCTCTTCCAGACTCCACGGGCAAGACAGGTTGATCAGCCGTGCAGAATTCTGCAGGCGCCGGATATGCGCATCAAGCGCAAACGGCCGTCCCCGATAGGTTCGCAAAAAATCAAATACCCCATACCCGCGCAAAACGGCAAGATCGCCGATCGGCAGCACCGCTTGTTCGGCGGGAACAAACACGCCATCAATATTGTAGATACCCATGTCGCCCCTTACAGTCGTCGTTTCATGAAATAGCTGAACAGCCCTGCCGGCACCACCGGACCTCCGGCCACCCTAGCATAGAGCCGGTCGATTTTTCCACAGCTTTCCCCGGCGGTCGGCACAGTTTTTTGGCCCGGGTTGCTCGTTGACAAACCCCGGTGAACCGGTACAATCCGAAACCAGAGAGTTGTGCCGCCGGTCGGCACGTCGACATCCACCCCCGAAACGATCAGGGAGACACGAACATGGCCAGCAACGACCAGATGAGCAATCACTATCAGTACCTGTTAAAAACCTTTCCGGACGTGATGACCGCCGTGGAAAACCTCGGCACCACCGTGCGTCGATCCGGCCCACTCGACAAAAAGACTACCGAGCTCATTCAACTGGCGGTCGCAGCCGCAGCGCAGTCCACCGGGGCGGTACGCTCCCACGCAAAACGGGCGATGGGTGCCGGTGCGAGCCGACAGGAAATTGAACATGCCCTGCTGGTTCTGATCTCAACCATCGGTTTCCCGAAGGTTGCCGCCGCTCTGTCCTGGATCGACGAAGCCGGCGAATAACACCATAAAGCGCAGCTGCGGTAATGGTCGCCAGCACATTTTAACACTCAGACCGGCCGACAATGAGGCGACACGCAGCCGGCAGCCTGGCCGGTGACTCAGGCCTGTTTTTGTTCCAACTCATCCCAGCGGCGGTACAGGTCGTTCACCTCGGTCCTGGCCGCCGTCAGTTCCTCCCAACAGCGGTGCAGGACCTCCGGGTCGGCGGCTATGACCGGATCGGCAAGGCGCTGTTCGGCGGCCTCGACGAGCGCTTCCGCGGCCATGATACGCTCCTCTATCTCTGCATATTCCTGTTGCTCACGATAGGTTAGCCTCCCTGCCTTTCGCTCCGCCGGCGGGGCTTTCTTTTTTCCGCCATTGCCGACGGAAAGCGGCGATTGCCCGGCCTGGTCGGTATCTATCTCACGCAACCATTGCTCATAATCTGAGAACCATGCCACCGTACCATTTTCCATGAAACCAAGTACCCGGTCACAAACGCGATCGAGCAAATAGCGATCGTGGGTAACAAGAACCAGCGCCCCGGGAAAATCGAGCAGGCTTTCTTCAAGGACATCAAGCGATGGGATATCGAGATCGTTGGTCGGTTCGTCGAGCAACAGGATATCGGCCGGCTGGAGCATCAGACGGGCGATCAGAATGCGTGCCTGCTCACCACCGGACAGCTGCTCGACCGGGGTTTCCAACTGATCAGGCCGGAACAGGAAGCGCTTTGCCCACGACACCACGTGAAGCGACCGGTCGCGAAACACCACGGCATCCCCTTGGGGGGCCAGGGCACGGCGCAATGAAACCTGACGGTCGATCCCCGATCGGTCCTGCGTGAAGGTGACGATCCGGGCACCATCGGCGACCTTGATCGATCCGCTATCCGCATCACACCCTTCGGCGGCTGCGGCGAGAATAGCCATCAGCGTCGATTTGCCGCAACCGTTCGGTCCGCACAGGCCAATACGTTGTCCCGGCGTCAAGACCAGATCCAGTTGGTGAAACAACCGCTTGCCGGCGATGCTTTTGCTTAGATTGTGCGCCTCCAGCAGTTTCTTGGTGCGCCGACCGGTGGCGCTGAAATCGATACCGACGGCACCATCAGCCCGGTTTCTCGTCTGTACGCGTTGCAGCTCCTCCTGGAGCCGGTACGCTTCGTCGATGCGGTATCTGGCCTTGGTGGTGCGCGCTTTCGGACCGCGGCGCAGCCATTCGGTCTCCCGCCGGACCTTGTTGGCCAGCCGCTCTTCATGTTGGGACTGCTGTGCCAGAAAATCCTGCCGCTGCTCGAGAAACCGCGAATAGCTGCCGTCAACCTGCAGCGAACCGGAGGGATAGCTCCGTGACAACTCGACCACCCGGTTCACACAGTTTTCCAGAAACCGGCGATCATGGCTGATCATGATCAGCGCCGACGGCGCCAGGCCGCCCGTTGTCGCGAGCATCTGCTCGAGCCAGACGATACCGGCGATATCGAGGTGGTTGGTCGGTTCATCAAGCAGCAACAGGTCCGGCTCGGTCGCCAACGCACAGCAGATCGCCACCCGCTTGCGCCAACCTCCGGACAGCTGCGCCACCGGCACATCCGGCTGCGCGAGCGCGGCCCGGCTCAGCAGGGTCTCGGCTCGATGCCGTTTTTCCGACGGGTCCAGCGGCACATGGTCGAGCGCCTGCAACAGATTATCGAGGGCGTTACCGGCTTCATCCAGTTCATCTTCCTGGAAAAGATGACTGACCACGATGTTTTTCCGGCGCAAGAGTTCGCCATCGTCTTGCTCTTCCCGCCCGGCAATGATATTGAGCAGGGTCGATTTTCCGGAACCGT
Source organism: uncultured Desulfofustis sp. (assembly GCA_964608305.1). Lineage (GTDB taxonomy): Bacteria > Desulfobacterota > Desulfobulbia > Desulfobulbales > Desulfocapsaceae > Desulfofustis. The sequence continues at coordinate 40,277 of CAZSOA010000004.1, forward strand.
TTGGTCCGATCAGCCCGATCCGATCGCCGGCACCAACCACCAAGTGCAATTCGGAAAAGAGGATCTGTGCACCAAATGCTTTGGCCAAAAAACGGCAGGTAACAAGAGCGGACATAGCTGTCTTTCACGGCTGACGGGCACTGACGCGCCATTCAGTGCGGGCGGATTTTTTCTTGATAGTTTGGCACGATACGAGTATAAGCAGTACAGCATTCGGGCGTCCAGAGCGACCACGCCCGTCTCTTGGCCATCATACAGACAGAGAATACTTTTAACAACAATGAGAAAGACTCTGCCATGAATGAACGATTCCATATTATCGTCACCGGAGAAAACGGCCGCTCGTCGTCGTTTCAGATTTCCAAGCGATCATTGTTCACTTCCCTCACCACCGTCATTATCGGTCTGATCGCCATCTGCGTCTTCGGATACTTCACCACCGGTTCCCATATCAACAACTCCCTGCTGAGCCGTAAGGTTGATGACCTGCAGGGCCGGCTCACGGAGAGCAAACGAATCGCCAAGGCATACCAGCAGGAGATAGCGGCTTTAAAAAGCGAGCACCGCGATGCGCTCGCCGCGCTGACACAGGAACAGGAAACGGAACTGGCCACCTTGAAAATGGTATACGACCTGGAAAATACCAACCTTCAATTGGAAAATCTGCGCCTGATGAATACCGCCGTCAGCGATCTGAACCAGCGCAGCGAACTGATTGAAACGGTCATGGACACCATCGGTGTCAAGATTGAGGCAAACGGCGCCGCTGCCGACGGCAGCGGTGGACCTTATATCCCGGCAGAAAAGGCTTCTTACGATGATCTGCTGAAAAAGGTCGACGACTACCTTGCCACCATCCGGATGATGCCGCTGGGAAGACCGGTAAGCGGCGCGATTTCATCGCCGTTCGGCAATCGAATCGATCCGTTCAACGGTCAGAAAGCCTTCCATGAAGGCGTCGACATTCGGGCCGACCGAGGCGAGAAGGTGTATGCCACTGCCTGCGGCGTCATCACCCAGGCATTTAAAAACGGCAATTACGGTAATTATGTCGAGATCGATCATGGTAACGGCTACACCACTGCCTACGCACATTTACAAAGCTTTCTGGTCAAACCAGGAGAATCTGTCGAACAGGGGCAGATCATCGGTCAGGTCGGCAATACCGGCCGTTCGACAGGCGCCCACCTGCATTATGAAATCCGCCTCAACGATCGGCCGATCAACCCGGCCAAATACCTGAAAGTTGCAGACATTGCCTACCCCATCACCGCCAAACGGGAGTAATCACGTTCCCATGTTCAGCAAAAAGAGCAGCGCCGACAAAGAGCTGCAAAAAGCCGAAAGCGAGACGATTTCGGCAATTATCGACAAAACCATGGAGATCAGCGGGGAAATTGCCTTCAAGGGAAAGACCCGGATCGATGGTACCATTAACGGCAATATCAACGGTGAACACCTCGTTCTGAGCCAGTCCGGTAAAATTATCGGCGACATTACCGTCACCTCATTCATCTGCCATGGCGCGATTGAAGGCAATATCCAGGCCGGTCTGGTGACTGCCCGGAAAGGCTGCTCCATTCGCGGCCGACTCGAAGCGGCCAGCCTCACCGTTGAACCGGGCGCTTCCTTGGACGGCGAGGTGAAGGCATCGGGTGCAAAAAGCGCGAACGCTGAGGGCAAGCGACCGTCGGAACCGCCGAAGTCATCGCCCTCAACGCCATCATCCTGATTCAGCAGTCGATTTTATGACCACCGGACGCCCGCCGGGCATCGCTAATCGCCTCGTCTGCCCCGCCTGCGGCAACGACGAGGACTTCTTCGAACTTGCCCACGACGTCATCTTGACGTCGTACTACAAACAGAACAGCGACGGCAGCTTTTCTCACGAGAGCGACGCCAGTCAGATCAACGGTGACGTGCTGCTCTTCTGCGCCGCCTGTCAGGAAGATCTGTCCTATTACCACCGGCGGTTTCGGGAGATGATCTTCTAATGCGGCAACGGCGGATCTTCTGGGACACCGAGTCCGTTTACCAATCGTATCACGATCTGCAACGGGGAGATCTTATCTGTTGCCGTCTCCGGTTACGCCCCGGAGAAGAACATCTGCTGCTCGACCTGGCCGAACGCGGTATCGAGGCCGTGCCATCGCTGCGCGCCCAGTGGCTGAGTCGGTCCAAAGCCTTTCAGGTACGGCTGTTTTCCTGGGCCATGCCCCCGGATACGACGGTCATCTATACCATTCATGACCTGGTTGACGCCATCAATCGCTACGAGAAAAACGGGAGAAAGCAAGTTGTCGTCAAACTGGAAGGAAAGAACGGCGGTCTCGGCGTCCTGCTGTTCCCATCAATCGAAGCCGTCTATACCCAGTCGGTGCTCGGCAGCCTCACCTACCCTTTCGTATTGCAGCCGTTCGTAGCCGAAGCAACCGATCTGCGGGTGGTCATCCTTGGTGATTATCTCGAAGCCTATCGGCGGACCAACCCTCACAGTTTCAGAAACAATCTCCACTGCGGCGGTGTAGCGACACCGTGCCTGCTCCGCGAGGAACAACGCGCCCTCTGCCGGAAGATTATGGAGCAGGGTGGCTTCCCGTATGCCCACCTCGATCTGCTTGAGATCGATGAGCGAACCACCTGCTTTTTAGAGATCAATTTGCGCGGTGGCTTGCGCGGCGCCGGTATCGACAGCAAAACCTATCAGCAGCGAGTTGCCGCCATCCACCGCCGGTTGGCCGAACATCACCACTGATCGCCAGTCGGCGGAGGGCGCAGGCCCGGCATAAGCGATCCCGGCGCCCATGCGTCGAGCTGTTTCAGCAGATTCCGTTGTCGATAAAAAGAGAAAAAAAAAGAGAGGCCCCACGAGGGAGCCTCTCTTTGCAAGGTCGGAAAACAAGAACAGGATCAGACGCAGCCGGTCGGCTTCGGCAGACCTGCCATTTTACATGCTCCTTTGCCCGGTCCGGACGGGAAGAGCTCGTAAATCCGCTTCAGCGGGAAACCGGTGGTTTTGGAAAGGATACGTACCATCGGGGCAATCCCGTTCTTTTTGTAATATTCCTGCAGGGCATCAATAACTTTCTGATGCTCGTCGGTCAACTCGGAAATACCTTCCGAAGTCTTGACGTAATCGACCCATTCATTGTTCCATTCTTCCATTCCCTTCAAAAGGAACCCGTCTTCATCTACCTGAAAGGATTTTCCGTTGTGTTCTACTGTGGGCATCTCCTACCTCCTTGATATGGTGATTCGTTGTGACCTCGTTAATCGAACCCGAAGTATCTCATACTTTACACGCGGTATAGTAATTGGGCTTATTACTATAGGCAAGTCAGTTTGTCAAGTGAATGAATAATCATTTATTTTAAATGCGTTTCCAAAGGCTTAGTCGATCAAGAAATAGCCGGCACCGAAAACGGGCAGGCGCTCAAACAACCGGTTGTGCAACCTGTGGCACGACCATCGTCCCCACCGGCGCCGCTCTCGCCATTCATGCGATTTTCCTTGCATGAAGCGGAGATACAAGGTAAATCGAAGCGCGATTGGGGTGCTTGCGTAAACAGTAATAAGGTCATCGTGACCCGTTTGCCGTAATACTCCCCGGACACGCCTCGACACTTGAGAACCAGAAATTGTTGGGTGTGTTTTTTGCTTATTCGTCAACTCTCTGCCCCCGTTGCCCCATGCTTGCATTTCTCAGGAAAAGAGCTCAATCACTTGTTATCCAGGCCATCGTTGTCGTCATCGCCCTCGTTTTCATCTTCTGGGGTGTCGGCACCAACATGATGAACAAGCAGGATGCGGCGATCGTCGTCAACAAGGAAGAAATCTCCTTCTCCCGATTCCAGCAGGCATATGACCAGGCCTATGCGCGGATCGCCCAGCAGTTCGGCGGTACTATCCCCCGGGAACTCTTGGACGGCCTCAATATTCGCCAGCAGGTGATCAACCAGCTGGTCCAGGAAGCGCTGCTGCGACAGGGCGCTCACGCCATGGGGCTGGCGGTCAGTGCCCGGGAAGTGCAGCAAGAGATTGAATCGATGGTCCAGTTCCAGAGCAACGGCACCTTCGATCTTGAGCGTTACCAGTCGGTTCTCGCCGCCAACCGGCTGGCGCCGAGCAAATACGAAGAGTCGCTGAAGCACGAACTGCTTGCGGAGAAAACGATCGATTCCATCGCCGCCTTTGTCACCTCGGTCAGCGATGCCGAAATCGATGATCTTTATATGCTCGAGAACGAAACGGTCGCTGTCGAATACATCGTTGTTTCACCGGAGAGCCGGCTTGCCGATATAGAAATAGAAGAAGCCGCGCCACAGCAATGGTACGAAACCGCTGGTAATCGGTACCAGACGGAACCGATGGTCCGTCTGACCTATCTGCCGTTTCGACATATCGATACCGCACAAAAGATCGTCCTGGAAGAAGACGAGATCGCTCGATATTTCGAACGGAACCAGGAACAATTCCGGATCCCCGAGAGCCGCCGGGCCCGACATATCCTCTTTCGGGTCGGCCCTGATGCAACCGAAGAGGAGCTTCAGCAACAACGCGAAAAGGCGCAGGCAGTGCTGCAGCAAGCCGGCAGCGGCGAAGATTTTGCCGAACTTGCCCGGACCCATTCGGAAGACGGCTCGGCTGAAGACGGCGGCGATCTTGGCTTTTTTACCCGAGGCCAGATGGTTAAACCGTTTGAAGACGCCGTGTTTGCCATGGAAGAAAGTGCGGTTTCCGATCTTGTCCGAACCGACTTCGGCTTCCACATCATCAAACTCGAAACGATCCAGCCGGGCGGCCTTCCAAAACTGGACGAGGTGCGCGAACAGATCGACAGGCAATTGCGACTCGAGCGGGCACGAATGCTGACGTTTGAGTTGGCCGGAACGGTCTACGAAGAGATTATCGGGGCCGGCAGCCTCTCCGGCTACCTTACAGCCCATCCCGATGCCACTGTCGTGAAAACCGATTTCTTCGGCCGGATCGACGCACCCGATGAGATAACCGCCGACCCGAAATTTCTCGATATGGCGTTTACGCTCAAAGAAGGCGAACTCAGCTCGCTGATCGAGATCGCCGACGGTTATGCCATCATATCCGTCGATGCCATCCGCGAACCGTATATTCCCGAATTATCTCAGGTGCGCGAACGGGTGGAGCAGGATTATCGTCGCGAGCAAGCCAATGCCGCCGCACGAGACATCGCCCGGAACGTGCTCGAGCGCCTGCAGGCCGGCACTGATCTCAAAACCGCCGCAGCGGAACACGATCTGACCACACAACTATCCGGACCGATGAAAAAACAAGGCAATGTCAACGAACAGGCGCTCCCACCATCACTGGTCGAAGAAGCGTTCCGGCTCAATCGCGCCACGCCGTACCCCGAGAATCCCGGTGAGGCCGGCGGTGCCTTCTATGTCTTTCATTTTCTTGAACGCACCCCCCCCGAGACCTCCATGGATGAGGCTGACCGACAGTATTATCGACAGATGCTGATGGACTTTAAGCGACGGCAACTGGTTGACGCCTGGCTGCAGAGCAGACAGGAGCAGGCGGTGGTTACCATTCACCGCAGTGTCCGGGATTATTAAGAAGCAAAACACTTCTTTGCTCAGCCGCTGCTCCGCAGATTCGCCTTACGAACGCGATCACCGGCGAGAATCCGCCGAACGCCTTCATGCGACAACTTGACCCCCCAGTCTTCGGCAAGCAGCGCGGCAATCTCGCGATATGACCGGCCCGCCTCACGCCAGCCGCGCATGGCGGCAATAACACGCTGCTGCTGTTCATCCCGCCCGAGAGCACCGTCCGCTCCGACACGCCAACCGAATGGTACCGGCCCGCCGACGTATTTCCCCTGTCGTTTCCGAAGTCGCTTCGCGGCCTTGATAGCATCTCCATAACCGCTGCCTTCACCGGCAGCCAAGGCGGTAAGCAAGCGCCGGACCAGCCCGCTGCAGCCATCGGAAATTGCCAAGCGACGTGCGGCGGGGAGACTGATCTCTTCATCGAGATCGACACAATACAGCCCGACCTGGCGCCGGCGCAGATCGTCGAGCAGGCGTACCCCGTCTTTGGCAGAGGCAAACACCCATTCGGTCCGCATCACCACCAACCGATCCTTCGCCTGCAATGTTGCCAGCAGCCGGCTCCCCTGCGGACGCTCCCCAAAGGGCGTGCGCAGGGCCTGCCCCTCTTCGACAATCACCTCATCCACAATCAACCCGAGCCGCTCGGCACATGCGCCAATGGCCTGCTGTTGGTCGGCCAGGGAAACAAGCTGCTCTTTTGATGCGGCGAGAAAAAGATAGGCGTACGCAGCCATCTGAACTCCTGGAACGAGAAATCGCATTGACGATATCGTTAGGTCACCATTGTCAACTATTCTAATAGATGATGACGACCCTTGTCAACCACACAGAGATTTATTGACATATCGTCATATTCATTTCCCTCGTCTGTCACTGTCACCCCTCCGCTGCTCACCGGATCGGGTGTTCTCAAGCGGAAATCAACACACTTTTTCGTTTCTCTCACGGCGTGACAATGCTATAGTTCCCTCTTGCCGCCCGCATTTCGGCCTCTGCCGCAAACGGGGCAAACAGACTGACTGAAATCTGTCTATCCGCATTATGCCCAGCAACGACGACACTACCGCCGGCTACGAAAAGCTCAACCCCTTTGAAAGGACACTGCTTCAGATCCTTTCCATCATTTACGAACCAGCCCATTCCACGCTGATCGTCTCCTGTCTCCGCAAACTCGATATCAAAGGACCGCGCGGTAACCGGCCGACAACGTCAAGTGTCAACAACTGCCTGGCTAAACTCGAAACACTCGGCCTGCTCAACTCGTCCCGGCAATGTCGCCTGGATCTGGTCGAGACGTTCAGCCGTTCCGCCATCACCGAAGGAACGTTTGCCCGCTATGCGGCAGTCATCAGAAAAGAAGCTCCCGTCTCCTATTATTACGGAAAATGGACCACGCGCTGCTGGCGGGCGATGCGCGAATTACGCGTCGGCATCTACCTGCAGGATCTTTCTTTGATCGACCAATCGTTGCAATTTCTCGACGGGCAATGCCGGGAAATGATGACGCCGCACCCCCCGGCGGTCCAAGTGGTAACCATGCCGTTTGACCGTCAATGGTTTCGCTCGCTCGCACCATCGCTGCAGTTTTTCCTGCTCAACCATGTCCTGCGCTACGCGCAGCGCCGCCTGGAGCGATTTCCGGAGATCTTCGCCTATCTGGAAGACGATACCGAATTTTCTGGCTTAAACGACGACGAACGCATGCCGTTTCAACGACTGCTCTTCAATCATTATCTGCTGCAGGGACGCATCGCCGGCGCCCAGGCCGCTCTCGAGCAGCATCCGGATGCCTTCTACGCCACCGGTTCAAAGGCGACGCTGGCGTTTCTCACTGGTGAATATGAGACAGCGGCAGGGTTGTTTCGCCAGGAGCGTGCCGAACTGGCCCGTTTAAGCGGCAAAGAGCAGGTCGCGTTCTTCGGGCTCCAAGGGGTCTTTCATATCTTGTCGCTGATCGCCCAGCCGAGACGGGAAGGGTTTCGTGACGCGTATGAGCAGATCGGCATCGCCTTGACCACCTTCGCCGAGAGCGTTGAGCAGGAAACTTATAACCTGCTTGGCGCCTATCTCGACAACCAATTGCATCGGCCGGGAACGAGCGAGCCGGCGCGGCTTCCTGAAGATCCTTTCCCCCACAGCCTGACGGTATTATTCACCGGGTTCGTCCAATTCTGGATGAATGCCGTACTCGATCCCGATACCGACCAGGAAGTCAGGCGCTTGTATCGCCAGGCCCAACAGCATGACTACCGGCTTTTCAGTCTGTTACTCGCCGATCTGCTCCACCGGACAACGCCCGATGATGAGGCCTTTTCCGAGTCGGCGACGGTGTTGTCGGAGGTCACCGGGATCAAGCCGATCGTCAATCTGATCGAACCGGAAGAACCCTGGAAGCGCAGCCTGCAGGCGTTGATCAACATCTCCTCGACGGCAATCCAGGAATACACCGATCACGACACCCGCCTGGTCTGGTTGCTTGAGCAGCGACAGCAGCGGGTCAACCTGCGCCCGCGCGAACAGAAGCGTGGTGCGGACGGACTGTGGAGCAAAGGCCGACCGATCTCATTGGAACGGCTGCACCACCAGAATCGCCTGCCCTATCTGTCGCTCCATGATCGCAAGATCTCCCTTGCCATTCGCAAAGATGATTCGGGAGACGGGCAACCCCACTACTCTTTCGATCACGAGAAGCTGCTGCCGGCCCTGGTCGGCCACCCGCTGCTCTTTCTCGCCGATGCGCCGACGACACCGATCGAATGCGTCGCCGGCGAGCCGGAACTGCTTATTGAAGAGCAGGGGGAGCAGCTCCGCATCCGGTTCTCCCTGCCGATCACCGGCGAAAATATCATGTTGCTGCGGGAAACACCGACCCGCTTCAAGGTCGTCCGTATCTCCGACAATCACCGCCGCATCGCCCAGATTACCGGCAAGGACGGCCTGGTTGTCCCGGTTGAGGCGAGCGAACAGGTGCTCACCGCCATCGGTAATATCTCGTCGTTCATGACCGTCCATTCGGCCATTGCCGTCGACGCTTCGTCACGCCAGGCGCGTGATATCACCTTTGTCGAGGCCGACCCAACCATTTATATGCATATCCTGCCGTACGGCAACGGCTTCCGCCTCGAGATGTTCGCGAAACCGTTTCGGGAGGGCAGTCACTACCTCAAACCCGGTCAGGGCGTTGAAAACATAATGGCCGAAGTCGGCGGCCGACGGCTGCAGACCAAACGCAATCTTGCCGAAGAGGAACGGCGGGCCAGAGAAATCGAAGAGTTGTGCCCGATCCTTGATCTTGCCATCGACCGGGAGCACGGCAATGATCGGGAATGGCACCTGCACAGCCCGGAAGACTGTTTGCAGGCGCTGCTCGAATTACAGGAAATCAGCGACCGGGTGATCATCGAATGGCCGGAGGGAGAGAAACTGACGATCAGCCACCGCGCCTCACTTGCCAACCTGAACCTGAAAATCAGAACGAATCGCCAGAACTGGTTCGGCATCAGCGGCGAGGTGCAGTTGGATCAGGACCTGGTGATCAGCCTCAAGGAATTGCTCTCGCGAATCAGGGACACGCCGGGTCGATTCGTCAGGATCAGCAACGGGCAGTTTATCGCCCTGACTGAAGAATTCCGCAAACGGCTCGACGAACTCAATACGTATGCCGTTGGCCGCCAGAGTGAAAAATCTCCGGAAATACTCGTTCACCCGTTGGCCGCCCTGCCCCTTGAAAAACTTGCCGAGCAGACCCGTGCAGCAGGGGATGCGGCCTGGCACGAACAGATCAAACGCATCCGGATCGCCCAGTCGTACACCCCGGACCTGCCGTCGACCCTGCAGGCCGACCTGCGCGACTATCAGCTGGAGGGATACCACTGGCTGGCCCGCCTGGCTCGCTGGGAAGTCGGTGGTTGTCTGGCCGATGACATGGGGTTGGGCAAAACCCTGCAATCGCTTGCCATCATCCTGCACCGCGCCACCGACGGTCCGTCGCTGGTGGTCGCGCCGACCTCGGTCTCGACCAATTGGCTCGCCGAGGTCGCGCGATTTACGCCGACCCTCACCATCAAGCAGCTGATCGGCAAGGATCGCCGGGACGTGATCGACAGTCTCACCAAATTCGACCTGCTCATCACCACCTATACCCTGCTACAGCAGGAGATCGAACAATTGCGCGAGATAGAGTGGCAAACGATCGTTCTCGACGAAGCGCAGGCCATCAAGAATGCCGCCACCAAACGGTCGCAGGCGGCCATGGCGCTGCGCGGCGGCTTCCGGCTGATCACCACCGGAACACCTATTGAGAACCATCTCGGCGAGCTGTGGAACCTGTTCCAGTTTATCAATCCCGGCCTGCTCGGCAGCCATAAACAGTTCAACGAACGGTTTGCCATCCCCATTGAACGGTTCAACAACCGCGACGCCCGGTTGCGTCTGAAGAAATTGATCCGTCCGTTTATTTTGCGCCGGATAAAATCGGAGGTGCTCGAGGAGTTGCCGCCCCGCACCGAGGTCACCCTTGAGGTCACCATGAGCAACGAGGAACGGCATTTCTATGAGGCGCTGCGGCAAAACGCCTTGGAGCTGCTCGAACAAAACACCGACAACCAGGGACGCCATCTGCAGATCCTGACCGAGATCATGAAACTGCGCCAGGCCTGCTGCAACGCCCGCCTGATCACCAGGGAATCGACCCTGCCGAGCGCCAAGCTCGAAGTCTTCTCGTCACTGATCGAAGAGTTGATCGCCAGCCGCCACAAAGCGCTGGTTTTCAGTCAGTTTATCGGCCACCTCGATATCATCCGGGAGTATCTTGACGATCGGGGCATCACCTACCAGTATCTGGACGGCAGCACGAGCAGCCGGCACCGCCGCGAACGGGTCGAAGCATTTCAGTCCGGGCATGGCGACCTGTTTCTGATCAGCCTCAAGGCAGGCGGACTCGGCCTCAACCTGACCGCCGCCGACTACGTCATTCACATGGATCCCTGGTGGAACCCGGCCATCGAGGATCAGGCCTCGGACCGCGCCCACCGCATCGGCCAGACCCGGCCGGTCACCATCTATCGCCTTGTCTGCAAAGACACCATCGAAGAAAAAATCGTCAAGCTGCACCAGGAGAAACGGGACCTTGCCGAGAGCCTGCTCGAAGGAACCGATACGAGCGCCCGCCTCAGTTCGGAAGAACTCATTGAACTGATCCGCAGTCACTGAACCGACGCGGTATAGCCGCCCCCGTCAGCTCTCGATCAGCTTGGTGAGAATCAGGCCGAAAAAACCATCATCGCCGGCGGTGTAAAACCAGCCGAGATGCTCGGCACAACCGACGCAAAACACCACCTGCCAGGCATACCCGGCAAACCACGTGAACTCGAGGCTGGCCGGGCCGTGAGGAAGGCAGCCCGGCGCTGTGCGAAAGCAGCCGATCTCGTAGACGATACCGGCCGGATTGAACATTGTGTGCAGATGGCCGCCGTTGCGGGCAACCCGCTCGCGGACGGTGGTGACGGGCAGGGAGCAGCGACGGCAGCGGATCACCCGTTTGCTTTCGCGCTTGCTCTGGTCACGGTCATCGAGGCCGGTATCGTCCCGGCTATCCGTGTCCCGCACCGCTTCCCGAAGGCGGACGACGCCGATCGATTCCCGCCACGCTCCCGGATCAGGATACTGCTCCATCGATTGTCACGCCCCACGCTGTTCAGGATGTCTGGAAGTGATCGATAATCGCCCGAATCATTTCCGGGATGGTGTACGCATCGGGTTGGATATCGACCCGCAACCCTTCATCGCTGACCGTTTTCGCCGTTATCGGGCCGATGGCGGCGATTTTCACGCCGTCATGCAGTTGCTCAAGTTCTTCGTGACTCTCCGGTGCCACCATG
>CAZSOA010000005.1:0-50009 GCA_964608305.1 uncultured Desulfofustis sp.
GTTGTCCGCCGGGCGCCGCCCAAGGCTGCGCAGACGGAAGCAGCACCAATGCCGTCTGCTAGATTGAGCATCGTTCGATTGCCTGCCATGCTGCCGATGGCGCGACGAACGAAGCGCTGATCAAGCGGCAGATCATGGTCCGGGGAAGTGGTAAAATCAAGCAGATACCTGGCGCCCTGTTCGTTCACGTCGAGCAGCCTGGTCGTCTTGTTTCGTCGCTTCGAACCACCGGCCTCCTCAATCGCAGCGCCTGCTTTTTTGATAAACAGCCGGTCACGGCCGACACCGAACATGACCCGGACGACCGATACTATGTCGTGGCGGCGACGATCAGCCGTTTCTGAAACAATTGACTTGCCGGAACGAAACTCTCTTATACAGACGACTTTTCCATATACCTCGATACGGGCGTTGTACTCGGGAAGATCTCGATCATAGACGCGAAAGCACGTTATCCCCTGACTTCGGGCCCACTTGAGCCGTTGGTTGAGGTTTTTTTTCAGACGGTTTGCCAGGTCACCGCCGGGAAAGCCGTCAGGAATCGGCTGGATATGCCACTGAAACGGCTCATCCGGTGGTGGTACGGAGCCGATGAACAGCGCACAGGACAACGGGCCATTGGCTAACCGTCGCGACTCCCGCCAGCCGATCCGCAGCAGATCACCATATTCAGGAACCGCGGTAAACAGCGCCAGGTTCCACCCGGAAAATGATTCCCGCAGCCGGTTTCCCAGACAACGATAGAGCGGGTGCACCTGCTGTTTATCGGATAGACGCTCACCATAGGGAGGATTACAGATCATCCAGCCGAGCATCTCGTTGTCCGGCCGCAATTGCGCCAGTTCCCGGCAATGCACAAAAATTCGATCCTCCAGACCGGCACGCCTGATGTTTTCACGGGCACCGGCTACCGCCTCCGGATCAGCGTCATAACCGGTTATCGGCGGCCAATCCTTCTGTTGGCCGGCCGCCTCGCGCTGAAGCGCCTCGTCAACGAGACGGTCCCACAACGGCTCATCGTGCCCTCGCCACCCCCTGAGGCCAAAATAGGACCTGCCAAGGCCGGGCGCGCTATCGCCATAGAGCAACGCTGCCTCGATAAGCATGGTTGCCGAACCGCAGAACGGGTCCATGAGCGGCCCCTGACCCGTCCAGCCACCAAACGTCACCAACGCGGCGGCCAGACTTTCCTTGAGCGGTGCAACCCCACCCTGCAGCCGATAGCCCCGCCGATGCAGGCTCTCTCCTGACAGGTCGACAGCAAAAACCGTGCTGCCGGCATTGCCGATCCAGACATTCACCCTGACGTCCGGCCGCTGAATCATGACATTGGGCCGCTCCCCGTGTCGATCGCGAAACCGATCAACAATCGCATCCTTGATCCGCAGAGCAGCAAATTTACTATGGGTGATCGGCGCCCCCGTTGCCAATGAACAGTCGACGGCAAAGGTCGATCCAACTCCGAAGTGCTCTTCCCAGGCAAGCTGTCTCGTCTGATCATACAGAGCGTCGAGTTCTGCCACCTCTTCCTCAGCGACGACCAGCAAGATTCGGGAGGCGTACCTCGACCAGAGGCAGGCCCGGTAGCCGCTGGCCAAATCGCCGGACCAACGAACCGAGCCGACCCCAACAGCATCAGCTACCGTCCCCCAGTCCTGCAGTTCCCTGGCTACCAGTACCTCGAGTCCAGCAGCACAGGTGGCGATAAATGTTTTCGTTTCAGCCATGTTGGTCGATAAATCCGTTCGTCAGAAACAGCAACATGCGCTCCATTGACACCGTTGCCTCGAGAGCGCGTAAAGCTTTCAAATTTGCTTGATTTCCTGATGATTGCGGCTAGAATATGGTTTGCTGTTACCCCAGTGGCGCACCATTACCAGGGGATAGACACGATTACAAGAACCATCCACTACTGAAATCAGCGCACGGAAAAAACATTCAGAGGAAAGGTATGAAACAGCTTACTCTCACCATCGTCACCCTTGCTGCTATCGTTGCTTTGTTCGCCGTTTTTTCCGGAGGTTGTGCGAAAAAGTCGGTGATCCCCCCCGTCTCCGATGCCGGTAGTGTCGGAACAGGCGGCAAGGATATCACCTACCCTGCTGCCGACGGCTATTCCGAAAGCAGTCTCGCCCTTGAAGGGCAACTCAGCGACACCAGCGCCTCGCATCTCGGCAGTATGGCTTTACATGGCGGCGCAGGCGACATGTCCGACGAGCATAAACGGTTGCATGGTCGCTCCTCTCCCGGCCTCAGCCCAATCTACTTCGATTTCGATCAGGCCGGCGTTCGGCCGGATATGAGCGAACGGATGATACAAAATGCCGACTTTCTCAAGCAGGTAAATAACACGGTGATCATCGAAGGCAATTGCGATGATCGCGGAACCAATGAATACAACCTGGCCCTCGGCGAAAAACGGGCGATCAATGCCCGCGATTACCTCATCAACCTGGGTATCAATCCGGGACGGATCCGAACGGTCAGCTACGGCGAGGAACGACCGCTCTTCTTTGAACAGAACGAATTTGCCTGGAGCCAGAACCGGCGCGCCGATTTCGTTCTCCAATAGGGCACCATCCTTTTCAGCGCCGAAGCCGGTCGACCAGCAGCAAACAGACCGGCTTCAGCGTGTCTCGATCACGCGCATCATCTCAGCGAGAACCTGCTCGATTGTCAGTGACGTTGTATCCAAATAGTGGGCATCGGGTGCCCGAGTCAGCGGGGCAATGGCCCGCTCCATATCCTGGCGGTCACGCTTGATCGTCATCTGCAATAAGGCCGCTTCATCGACGGTTTTCCCCTGAGCCTGGAGCTGGAGCGCGCGCCTGTTCGCCCTCGCTTCCGGGCTCGCATCAAGATAAAACTTGTACCGCGCACCGGGAAACACAACGGTACCGGTATCTCGGCCTTCGGCAACGATTTTTCCTTGTTTGCCGAACTCCTGTTGCATCGCAGTCAGGCGTCTGCGAACCGACGGCAGTGCCGACACTGTCGAGGCACGCATCGACAATTGTACCGTCCTTAGCAAAGGTCCGACCCGTTCACCATTCATGACCACTTCAACGTCGGCCTGCTCGTCGACCGCCGGCAAGAACGCAACAGAAAAACCTTCCAACGCTGCCGCTACCGCCGTATCGTCGCTCCTGTCGGTGCCGGCTCGATCAAGAAACAACGCTGCCGCGCGATACATCGCTCCGGTATCGAGATAGGTGTAGCCGAGACGAGCCGCCAAGCGACGGCTCAACGTCGATTTACCAACACCGGCTGGTCCATCGATGGCGACAATATCGTCCATCCGCTTACTCATAGCCGCACTCTGCCAGGCACTCGCTGAGCGCTTCGAGAAATCTCTCGTTTTCCGCAGGAGTTCCGACATTGATCCGGATGAAGGTATCGTAGCCGTAGGCCTTCATCGACCGAACAATAACTCCTTTGTGAAGCATTGCCTCGTAGAGCCTGGTTGCATCGCCGCGAACATCGATGAGAAAAAAATTGGTCTGCGACGGATACGGCCGACAACCAAGCCGCGTTACACCGGCCATTAATTGCTGCTTTCCGGAAACAGTCATCTCCAGGGTTCGGCGATAAAACATCTCATCACCAAGTGCAGCCAGCGCACCGACCAGGGCGAGTTGATTGATGTTGAACGGCTGCCGTACCTTGTGCAGGCACGACGCCACCTCCGGCGCCATCAGGCCGAAACCGATCCTGATCCCGGCCAATCCGTAGGCCTTGGAAAAGGTTCGCATACTGACTACCCCGCAACGGCCGCTCCGATCAACCAGCCACGGGCCGATCACTGGTTTCCGTGCTTCATCCATGAAGTCTACATACGCCTCGTCAAGAACCAGCAGCACCTGTTCCGGCAGTGCCATGAGAAAGTCGTTCAGCTGATCGACAGCCATCGCCGTGCCGGTAGGGTTGTTTGGATTATCTAGAAAAATCAGCCTAGTACGATCATTAACCAGAGCAGCAATGGCCGGCAGATCATGCGTCATATCCTTGAGCGGCAGACAATGATTATGCCCGCCATGCACCTGAACAACTTTCTGATACATCAAAAACGATGGATGGCTGGTAATAACCTCGTCACCATCCTGAATGAACGCTTTGACAAGCAGTTCGATAATCTCATTTGAGCCGTTTCCGAGCACAACCTGGCTGGGCAGAACCAAAAGGTGATCGGCAATTGCTTTCGTCAGGTTATAGCCAGAGCCGTCCGGGTAGCGATGCAGGTTTCCCAAGGCCGCCGTCATGGCTTTGACGGCCAGCGGGGATGGACCGAACGGGTTCTCGTTTGAAGCAAGTTTGATGGAATTGGTGATTCCGTATTCACGTTCCAGTTCTTCGATCGGTTTCCCCGGGGGGTACGGGATAATGTCGGCAATATAGGGTGGTATCTGGAGGCGCACCGGTGATGTCCTGTTGAATACTCTTGGTGTTATTTATTGTTTATGGTCGAACCGATGATCCAAGCCCCGTCCCCTTTTCCAGGTTGAACGCCGCGCGCAGCAGTGTTGCTTCCTGAAAGTGCGGGCCTTGCAACTGAATACCAATGGGGAGCCCGGTTTCGCTCAAGCCGCCGGGAACAGACATCCCCGGAAGACCGGCCAAGTTGGTCGATAGGGTGTAGATATCGGATAGATACATGGACAACGGATCGCCTGCGGAAGCGCCAAGACGCCACGCGGGCGTTGGTGTTACCGGCGAGACGAGCAGGTCGCAGGTCTGCCATGCCTTTTTGAAATCTTCAAGAATAAGTGTTCTTACCTGCGAAGCCTTTTTATAATAGGCATCGTAGTACCCCGAGGACAGTGCATAGGTGCCAATCAGAATCCGTCGCTTGACTTCCGCACCAAATCCGGTCGATCGCGTATTCTTGTACATCTCCAATAAGGTATCGGCTTGTTCATTTCGATACCCATAAGCAACGCCATCATAACGAGCCAGATTGGAACTCGCTTCGGCGGGGGCAATCAAGTAATACGCGGCAACGCCATAGGCCACATGCGGCAGAGAGACATTGACAACGGTTGCACCTGCATCTTTGAGAATGGCGATGCCGGTGCGTACCACCTGTTCCACCTGGGGCTCGAGTCCTTCTGAAAAAAACTCTTCCGGTATACCGATGCGAAGACCACGCAATCCATCGACAAGCGCGGCAGAATAATCATCGACGGGCCGATCGACGGATGTAGAATCACGTCGATCATGCCCGGAGATAACCTGCATCAGCAAAGCACAGTCGGTTACATCCCTGGTCAGCGGCCCAACCTGATCAAGCGACGACGCAAAAGCCACCAGGCCATAACGTGAGACCCGCCCATACGTCGGCTTCATCCCGACAATACCGCATAGTGATGCCGGTTGACGAATGGAACCGCCCGTGTCTGACCCCAGTGAACCAAACGCTTCGCCGGCGGCAACCGCAGCAGCCGAGCCTCCCGAGGACCCACCGGCAACATGATCGATATTCCATGGGTTGGCCGGGATGCCAAACGCGCAGGTTTCCGAGGTGGATCCCATGGCAAATTCATCCATCGTCGTTTTACCGAGAATGACCGCTCCCGCTTTACGCAACAATTCCACCACAGTTGCATCATAGGGAGGAAGAAAGTGCTCGAGCATCCGCGACCCGCAGGTCGTTCGAAAATCTCTGGTACAAAGCAGGTCTTTAACAGCCAGTGGAATGCCGCACAAAAAACCGGCCTTTTTCTCGGCCCGCAGCAGATCAGCCTCATCTGCCTGATGCAGTGCTTTTTCGGCGTCGTAGGAAATAAACGCCCGGATCGTTGATTCGACGGCGGAAATTCGCTCCAGACAGCTTTCGGTAAGCTGCCTGGCGCTAACGTCTCCCGTGCCCAGTTTAGCGAGCGCATCGGCTATGGTAAGTTTATATAATTCCATACATTATTTCTGTTTTTTTCACGGCTCACAGCATCACCTGCTCCACGGCCAGTTGCCTGGAACGAGCAGCAGGCACGATATGATGGCAAGCTGTCGTCAGATTACCCGGGGAACGATAAACGCTTCACCGTTTTCCTGCGGCGCATTGGCCAAGGCGCTTGACCGACTCAGCGACGGGGTGACGATGTCATCGCGCAGCGCGTTGGTCACAGCGAAAGCATGGGTCGTCGGTTCGACGCCGGTAGTATCAAGCTCGTCGAGTTTGGCCACGTAGGATAAAATTGTGTCGAGCTGCCTGGTCATCAGACCAAGCTCTTCCGGAGAAAGATGCAGCCGTGCCAGATGCGCAACATGCTCCACTTCCTGCTGCGATAGTTTCATGCGTGTCTTGTGCTAGGAGGTTTTATGATTAACTGACTCGAAAATGGTATCGGAGAACATAGTATGTTGCGGCGTATAATCAACTATATTTCTGGAGAAAATGTCAACAACTGTCGCATCGAATTGACTTCCGGCACAACGGTTGAGCTCAATGATCGCCGCCTCTCTGCTTAAATTGCGGCGATAATTGCGCCGTGACGTCATTGCATCATAACTGTCGACAATAATGATTATTTTCGTTAGATCATCAAGTTGGTCTCCGGTCAGGCCATCAGGATACCCCGTGCCATCAATACGTTCATGATGATGGCGAATGATGACCTGTTCTCTTTGCATAAAGCCGAGCGGCTTGATGATATTAGCTCCAACCACCGGATGTTTTTTAATGAGTTCCCATTCCTCGGCACTAAGAGGACCCGGTTTTTGAATGCAGGATAAGTCGATTACCAGTTTCCCGATATCGTGAAACTGTGCCGCCCGCCGTAAAACCATCAGTTCCTGACTCTCGAGTTCCATGGCGCGACCGAGCATCATCGCGTATTCGGTAACTCGTCTGGTATGACCGACGGTATAATAGTCTTTCTCCTCCATGGCGTTCTGCAGGCTTGTCATCAACTGGACAGTAGCGTTTTCGAGACTGTTGCTGTAGGCGCGCAGCAGGGTGTTCTGTTCTTCCAGTTGTTGTGCCTTTTGTCGGATATCATCCTCAAGAGCTGCTTTGTACCGTCGCTCCTGCAGCACATACATCCGTTTTTCAATGGCACGACGTATCTTGACGTTGAATATGTCAAGGTCCGTGATCGGTTTGGTTAGAAAATCATATGCACCAAGATTGATGGCCTTGATGGCGTAATCCATCGAACCTGCTCCGGTCAAAAACAGCACCGGTATGTCATGCCCTTTCCCGTTCAGGGCCTTCATTGTCTCAAAACCATCCAAGTCCGGCATATTGATATCGAGAATGATCACGTCAAAGGTATCGTTGACCAGGTTGATCGCCTCCTTCCCACCCCCGGCAGTAACCACCTGATGGCCGAACATTTCTAATATCTTCGAAACCGTACTACGAACCATCTCGTCATCATCGGCAATCAGGATTTTTGTCGATCGATCGCTCAATCCGTCATACTCCCTGCCGGCAAGCAGCAAAAATAGAAAAAACCTCTTGAACAAGCCCAAAGACGTTGTCGCAAAGCTGCATTGGACTACTCAGTCATCACGTATCTTATAAAAAAAGGCTGTATTCTCCAAAAGGAAAATACAGCCTTACGATCGTTGTTCTGGGTTATTGCAAAGATTACATGGGAACAATCAACTTGTTGCTTTCCTCATTCCAGGTAACAACCAGATACCAGATCAGCAGGAAAATGGCGATCAGTAACAGCGTTGGCCCATACCCCATGACATCGGGGAGATAGACATATTTCCCGAAGACACCGGCTCTTTCCCAGTCATTGTCACGAAACCAGGCGGTCATGATTGAGGTGGAGAGGGCAAAAAACGGGACGACAATCATCAGCTTGACCTGCCCCTCGCCAACCCGCCAGAGCGTACCGGAACCGCAACCACCCGCAAACATCGCGCCAATTCCGAAAATAAAGCCGCCAACCACTCCCCCCCAGCCAAACATGCCGCGGACGTAATGCATCGGATTTAATACAGCATACCCATCAGCCCGCAGCGGGACTGCATATTTGAGAACCGCAGCGCCAATGGCAACAACCATGATAGACAGCATCACCGATTTTGCCATGGTGCAGTCTCCGGTCATATGGGGTTCGCGAAACCCTTGCACCATGCACCAACGCCCCCGTTGCATGGCATATCCGAGTGCTGCAGCTATGAGAATAACCCCGCTCATCGTCGCTATATAATCACTCTCGTCGTTTGTAGAAAACCGATACGCCTGCCACACCAAAAAAACAAGGGCACCAATACCAAGCAGGGATACAACTCCTTTCGGAAACTCTATGGTTCTAGCGCCCCCATCACCCCAGGATATGTGCTCCATTTCAAGATAAAGAAGCTTCAGCCCAAGGATAACACCAAATACAAGGCCAACCATCATGGCAAACCCGTTGGCGGCTAAATTCCCAAGAGCATTGTAAAAACCGCCGACGTTGCAGCCTCCGGCTAACGATGCGCCAATTCCCATAAGAATACCGGCAATTACCGCCTTGACCATCTCCCGATACGGTGGAATACGCAGGGCGAATTCTTTGCCGAGGCACGCAGAGACGAAGGCTCCCAGGATAAAACCGATGCCGATGACCGAACCGGAGTCTACCAACAATGAGCGCGGAGCTTCGTAGTAATACCAAAAGAAACCGGCCTCGGTATTAAACAGCGAGGCCACGCCATATAACATCCAATCCCCCCAGTTTCGTAAAGCCCCAACGGCCCCCCAGGGCCGCCACCACGCCATTATCAACACCGACAGGAAGCCAACAACGAGGCCCGTAACCGTTGGGTTCCATTCCGACTGACACATAGCCTTGTATAAGCCTTTTAACTTAGTCACAACAATGCTCTCTTCGCTCATACGTCCTCCTGAAAACGTTCACGGGGAGTGGTTCCAATATAACAATCATACAATGGCGGTGGTGCTGTGTGCGTGTTGGGCAAAAACAACAAAAGGTTTTAAAGGTAATTAAAAAACAAATCCCCTTTACTACTAGATTCTTTACCGTCGTCAGCGTAATTTGTCAACACTGCGGCAAAGACGCCCATATCTCTTTTTTCATTGATTTTTCAACCATATTTTGCTTTGATATAACCATTTCTGATGCTTTATTGTTTGATTTCTGTGCTACAATCTCAACGTTTCACTTTCCTTTTCCTGTTAGAAGTGACAACCTGACAGGTTTTTTTAAATTTTTGTCAAAGGAAACATTATCAGGAGGATTATTATGAGCGATGTTAAAAAAGTTGCCGCTGATGTTACCGCCACGTCCGTTCTTGATGCCAAAGGCCTCAGCTGCCCGATGCCGTTGCTGCGCACAAAAAAAGAAATCGGCAAATTGAAGAGTGGAGAAATCCTCCAGGTTGACGGTACTGATCCGGGATCTCGAAATGACATTCCGGGTTGGTGTGAACGCGCCGGTCATGAATACCTTGGTGAAAAAGAGGAAAGCGGTTTTTTTAGTTTTTTCATTAAAAAAGGTTAGCGCCACGAGCCTCGAGAAGTTGCCACAGCACCTCCTCTGTTTGACAAAACCAAAAGGGGAGGTGTTTTCCGGTTCGCAGAACTCGTACTCAACAACTTTGGATAAGGAGAGAACCAATGGCCAAAAGTCTTGGGATTTTTGTTACGAACCCAAACTGTCTACAACATGTCATCGGTGTAACCAAAGCAGCGAAGGCAAAGGGATCGAAAGTCAAGATTTTTTTTACCTGGACTGCCACCCACAACGCGAAGGATAAGTTGTTTCCGGAACTTTGCGCTCTCGCTGATGACGTTTCCATTTGTGTCGACAGCTACAAAAAACAAGGATATGACCCCGCAGATGTACCCGAGGGATTGACGGACAAAAAAATGGCAACACAAGCGCAGCACGGTATAATCATAGAAGATTATGACTGTTATCTCAGTCTATAGGGAGGCTGACCATGGAATACAAAAAAGCCTTTTTCATGTATCGAAACAAGGATTATGCGGTCGACGGCATCCGTTCGGCATTAGGGCTTGCTGTTGAAAATATGTACTCTTATGGCGTCGTCATGGATTGTGAACTGGAAAAACTTGACGAACACAACATGGAAAGCATCGAAATGCTCAGAGACATGGAGGGAGACATTTTTACCACCGTGCCGACCAACACCGAGATAAACGGCTTTGAATCCATGACGGTGGAAGAAGTTGGAGAAAAGCTTCGTGAAATGGATATTATTATTCCCTACGGTTTGAAATAGGAAGGAGCTGTTATGAAAATTCTAAACGTTTATCGGTCGGAGCCTGATGAAACCGTTAAAAAACTGGTGAGTATAGTCACAAGAGATAGAGAGTCAGATACCTTTTTTCTCAACGTAGAAAATCCTGATTACGATGCACTGGTAGATAAAATATTCGCATCTGATCAGACTATTTGCTGGTGGTGATCGATTGTCCTTCAGGTTTTTGCAGGGAATGACGTTTTGCTCGGCTATGAGGCGAACGTCGCTCCCTGCATTTCTTCTATGTTATCAACAATACAATTGTGAATTTCCGGCCGCAATCTTTGAATTGCGCTCTTATCCGTCCCCATACAGACGCGGTTGGTCAACAGAACAACAATCAAAGGCCGTCGCGGGTCAACCCAGAAAGACGTTCCGGTAAAACCAAGATGCCCAAAGCTTTCTTTCGAAAAGTATTTTCCACTACTAGATTTTTTTGAAGATGGTAGTTGGAAACCAGCTGACCAGTCTGATCCATCTATCCGTGTAACAATTTTTCGGAACAATCTCGATCCAATTGGTAACGGAGATGAAATACCGTTATAAAGATTAAGCATTTCTCTACAAACGGTGAGGATTGCCGGCGCAGTTCCGAACAACCCTGCATGACCAGCTACCCCTCCCATCCCTCGACAATTATCATCATGAACGATACCTTGGAGCTTAATCTGAGATAAATGACAATAGCCACAGGAGGCATACTCATAGGGCGATTTGTCAGAATTCTCTGGAAATAGAAGTGCATCCTGTAAACCAAGGGGCCGACAAACGGCATCATTCCAGAAATGATTGAGCGGTAAGGAGGTGACACATTCCACCACGTATCCTAACAAAATATACCCGATATCACTATAGACCGGCTCTCCAGGGTGTTGAGTGCTGCCACCATGACGGATAATCGAATCAAGGATACGATGCCTTTTTTCCGCCGGTGATAACCCTGGACAGAGGTGTTCCCAGAGTTTGAGATGAGGTACCAATCCGGCCTGATGACTCAATAATCGATAGATGGTTGCTGAACGATGATCCCACGCAGCCAATTCCGGAAAAAATTGCCCAATAGACGAATCTAACGTAATGTTCTTACGCTCAACCAGCGTCAATATTGAGAGCAGCGTCACAAGCGGTTTGGTAAGAGAAGCGAGATCAAAGAGCGTATGTGTTGTAACTCTTTTTTCTGACACATTGTCCAGATACCCAAAGGTACTATGAAAATCGTTAAATTCATCGCCGATTCGATATGATAAGGCCAAGGATGCTGCAGAAAAACAACGTTGCTTAAAAAATTTGTCAAAAATCTCCGCAACTCCCCTCTTGCTATGCCCCGCTGGCTGAGCCTTAGACATAAATTATTATTATTTAATTGATTTATTTCCGTTTTTCCGGTAAGTTCCGAAATTACCTTAATGATAGCGGACCACCTTTGAGGTCGTTCATAATCCGAACACCATACTCCTTATGGGTTATGGTTCAACTATCTTTATTTCATTGTATTCTTTACCATATCTTCATTTTGCTGTTTGGCGTGTGTACAGTACGAGGAATACCGTGTTAGCTCCTTGTTGATAATTTTGTTTGAGTAAAGCATTTTTCTTTTCAAGATCTCTTATGTTAAATAAAAGTATAACAAAACCTGCAAATTAGATTGTTTTTAAACAAATAACAACAAGTAATAACAATAAATTAAAACAAAAGGAATTACTACAATGAGTCTCAGATGCAAGATTCAGCGAAGTGACTTCATAGAGGGTTTAGCTGTTTTGCAAAATGTTACAAGCAAAAAAGCTACGTTAGCTATTCTCTCTCATATCCTTTTCGAAACAACCTCGGATGGCCTTGTTCTTACTGGTACCGATCTTGAGGTTGGTTTGCGGGTGTGTGTTCCCGCAGAAATTGAAATGTCTGGATCATTGACCTTACCTTCAAAAAAGCTCTTTGAAATTATTAAAGAATCAGGATCAGCTGAGCTCTTTATTGAAGAAAAAGAGAATAATTGGGTTACGATAACCGGCGGAAAAAGCGTTTATAATCTGGCCGGTATGGCGAGTGAAGAGTACCCTGCTTTTCCTGAGTATGAAGAAGATAATCTCTTGTCGTTCGAATCCCATATATTTCTCGATCTTATCGATAAGGTAATTTTTTCGATAGCTGGTGAACAGGAAAATATATACTCTTTAACATCGGTTTTAATAGAAAAAGAAATTAACGAATCCGGGTCTGTCTTACGCATGGTTTCTTCAGATGGGCATCGATTGTCAATAATGGAGAAAGAAGTAGCAGCAAACCTGGACACAATCGGTATCGATGAGGTCACTCTAATCCCCAAAAAAGGAGTTCAGGAACTTCGTAAGTTTTGCGAGACCCGTGATACAATTGATATTTCATTCCGTGGTAAGCAATTGGTCGCCAAGGATAGAAAAGCTGTTATGGTTATCCGATTAAAGCATGGGGAGTTTCCGCACTATAGAGCAATCATTCAGGCCGTTCCCCTGGATAATTGTATAAAAATCAATCGAATACCGTTTTTGGAATCTCTCAAACGTATAAACTTGTTGACTGAAGATATTTTCCACAGTGTCCAATTACAGATAAGCGGAGATACAATGATTCTATCTTCGCAGAATGCAGATCTCGGCAATGCTAAGGATGAACTAAAAATTGAATATCAAGGTCAACCTCTTCTGTTAGGTTTTAATTGTCGATATTTTATAGAAACACTACAAGTTATGGAAGGTGAAACAATCGAAGCGTATATAAACTCAGATAGCAGTCCTTGCTTAATGAAATCTCAAAGAGATAAAGGGTTTATCAGCATAATTATGCCTATGCAAATATGAGTTTGCTGGTAAATTGGCCTGATTGCATGTTTGTCTGAGAAATACTTTCAAAAAGGGTTAAAGAGTGACAACGCAGAAAACTACGTACGATGCCGGACAGATAAAAGTACTCGATGGTCTTGAAGCGGTCAGAAAACGACCAGCCATGTACATTGGCAATACCGCCGCAGAAGGTCTCCATCATCTCATATGGGAAGTCGTCGATAACAGTATAGACGAAGCACTTGCAGGATTTTGTCAACGGATACGCGTCACCATTCTTGAGGACAATTCGGTAAAGGTTGAAGACGACGGTCGCGGTATACCGGTCGATATGCATCCAACCGAACATGTTCCAGCTCTGGAACTGGTCATGACCACCCTGCATGCCGGCGGAAAATTTGATCATGCCACCTATAAGGTATCCGGCGGTCTCCATGGTGTAGGTGTATCAGTAGTAAATGCTTTATCTGAAATGGCAATTGCTGAAGTACGTAGAGACGGAAACATCTATCGCCAGATCTATCGTTATGGACATAAAGTTTCCGAATTGGAAATTGTTGGAAAAAGCGAAAAGAGCGGAACAACTATTATTTTTAAAGCAGATCAAGGTATTTTTACCGAAACAACAAGTTATGACTATGAAATAGTAAAGAATCGTCTGCGGGAGCTATCTTTTCTTAACAAGGATGTTAGACTCTATTTAAAAGATGAAAGAAGTGGCGCTGAAGAAAAATTCCACGCCTCTGGAGGTGTGGTATCATATGTTTCATGGCTTAATAGAAACAGAACTAATCTGTTTAACGATCCAATTTATCTTACCGGTGAAAAAGAGAAGGTAGAGGTAGAAGTTTCTTTTCAATATTTTGATGGATATTCTGAACGTCTATTTTCTTTTGTAAATAATATAAATACAAGGGAAGGTGGAAGTCACGTTGCTGGTTTTCGAGCCGCCCTTACAAAATGTATCAATCGTTACGCCAGCGATGATATTATACCGAAAAATCTTAAAGAAAAAATGGGGGGAGATGATGTACGCGAAGGTCTTACCTGTGTCATATCTGTTCGTGTACCGAACCCTCAATTTGAAGGCCAAACGAAGACAAAACTCGGTAACTCAGAGGTTAAATGGATAGTAGAGTCAGTATGTAATGAAAAATTAACCTTGTTTCTTGAACAAAATCCAGCGATCGCAAAGCGAATACTAACCAAGGTAGTCGAAGCGGCGAGGGCACGAGAAGCGGCCAAAAAAGCTAGAGACCTTTCCCGAAAGAAGGGATCAACCAGTTTGCTCATGGCGGGAAAGCTTGCTGAATGTCAGGAAAAAGATCCCAAAAAGAGAGAGATTTTTATTGTAGAAGGGGATTCTGCAGGCGGATCGGCCAAACAAGGAAGAGATAGATCTATCCAAGCTATTCTGCCGCTCCGTGGTAAAATAATGAACGTTGAAAAAGCTCGTTTTGACAAGATTCTCGGAAGTGAAGAAATAAAACAACTAATTGCTGCACTTGGCTGTGGTATCGGGAAAGATGAATTCGATCTGGATAAATTACGGTACCATAGAATTATAATAATGACAGATGCCGATGTGGATGGAGCGCATATTCGTACATTATTACTGACATTTTTTTATCGTCAGATGTTACCTTTAATACAAGGAGGATTCGTTTATATTGGTCAACCTCCTTTATACCGCATAGGTAAAGGAAAAAATGAACAATATTTTCTAGATGAAGAACAGCTCAATAATTATCTGTTTTCACAGGCTAGTAAAAAAATAGCTGTTACCAGCGATGATAAATTTCCTTTGTTACTCGAAGCCGATAATCTTGTTGATACATTAAAAAAATTGTCTACTTTTGAGCGAATAGTAATCTATCTGGGAAGAATGAATATCAGTGAACAACTCCTTATCTACATGCTTGGAAGTGGAGTGAAAACTGCAGATCAATTTTCTGACAAATATTTTGTCGAAAAAATGGCTGAAGATCTTAATCAAGACAAAGATATAATTGTTGGGCCTATAAGAACCTGCAGATGGCGAGCAGATTGTTATGAACTGGACATTGCAACACGCAGTAAAGCACAGATATCTACAACTCTCGGACCTCAAATTCCACTTATAAATGAATATAGAACCGCATTACAATTTTTTGATGATATAAAAGAGTTACTTTCCGTTCCTTTTGTTATAGAAGATATCGGTAAAACGGAAAGATCTTCTATAAAAAAGGTACATAATTGGCACGAAATGCTGCAAACGGTTCGCAGCGAGTCTTTTAAGGGCAGCAATTTACAGCGTTATAAAGGTCTTGGCGAAATGAATCCAGATCAATTGTGGGAAACAACAATGAACCCTGAAAACAGAACTCTGTTACAGGTACATATCCAAGACGCCGAAGCGGCTGACGAAATGTTCACAACATTGATGGGTGATAAAGTTGAACCAAGGAGAGAGTTTATTCAAAATCATGCGTTGGAAGTAACCGAACTTGATGTCTAACGAGATCGTTTAGACTGATTTTATTTCTTTTTTGATTGAAGAGAACCAGATAACTTTTCACCGCCGCTATCTCCATGATGTGTGCTCAATCAAAATTGATTGAACACTAATACAATTAGATAAATTTTTAAGATACTAGAACGGATTTTTTGTTAAAAGGACTTTCGTTTCTTTTGCACACGATTAACAATTGGATAACCAATGAAAGACCAAGCTCATATTTCAATAGAAAAAGAACTTAAGAAATCGTACCTCGATTACGCTATGAGCGTTATTGTCGGAAGGGCATTACCTGACGTTCGTGATGGGTTAAAACCCGTACACCGAAGAGTCCTTTTTGCAATGCGTGAACTTGGCGTTTTTTATAATCGACCGTATGTAAAATCAGCGCGAATCGTTGGTGATGTAATAGGTAAATATCATCCTCACGGTGACACAGCAGCTTACGATACCCTCGTACGTATGGCGCAAAACTTTTCCATGCGCTACCCACTTGTCGACGGCCAGGGTAACTTTGGGTCCTTAGATGGCGATTCGGCTGCAGCCATGCGTTACACCGAAGCACGGATGACCCGGATAGATAAAGAAATAGTTGTCGACCTTGACAAGGAAACGATAGATTTTATTCCGAACTACGACAACTCATTACTTGAACCATCTGTTATGCCCAGCCGTATACCAAATCTATTAATAAATGGATCTTCCGGTATAGCAGTTGGTATGGCCACTAACATTCCACCACATAATCTATCAGAGGTTATCGAAGCACTTATTGCTCTGGTTGATGACCCTAATATGACGGTTCATCAGCTATTTGGCATTATCCCTGGGCCCGATTTCCCTACCGGTGCTCTTATCTGCGGGCGTGCCGGTATTCGTGAGGCGTATGAAACAGGAAAAGGAATTATCGTCATGCGTGCCCGAACGACCGTTGAACGAACGAAGGACGGGAAAAGAGAAAGCATAATAGTCGACGAGATCCCCTATCAGGTAAATAAGGCCGTTTTGGTTGAGAGAATTGCTGAGCTAATTAAAGAGAAGAAAGTTACCGGCATTACAGAGATTAGAGATGAATCGGATCGGCAGGGTTTGCGAATTGTCATGGAGTTACGAAAAGATGAGATGGCCGAAGTGGTCATTAATCAGCTGTATAAAATGACACCGTTACAAAAATCCTTTGGCATAATTTTTCTCGCCATAGTCAATAATAAGCCCGAGGTTCTTAATCTTAAGCAGATGCTTGAGCACTTCATTCAACATCGAAAAGTTGTCGTTTACCGCAGAACACACTTTGAATTGAAAAAGGCAGAGGAACGAGCCCATATTCTCGAAGGTCTCTATATCGCCATTAGTAATTTAGATGATGTTGTTAATTTAATTAAAGCAGCCCAAAACCCTGCAGAAGCAAAACAACAATTAATTGAAAAATATAAATTAACGGAAATTCAAGCACAAACCGTGCTTGATATGCGTCTCCAGCGTCTAACCGGCCTCGAAAGAGAAAAAATTGGTGAAGAATTCAATGCCGTACGAGAAGAAATCAAGCGTTTAACAGAACTACTCTCTGATGAAACACAGATTATGAGCCTTATCAAAGAAGAGTTCAAAGAGATAAAAGAAACGTATGGAGATGAGCGTAAAACAGAAATCATTGACGCGGTAGATGAAATTCTTCCAGAAGATCTTATTACTCCGGAACCAATGGCCGTAACGGTTACCCACAGTGGCTACATCAAGCGAAACCCCGTGAGTCTTTATCGTAGCCAGAGTCGAGGGGGTAAAGGTGTTCGTGGAGTCACCAACATTGAAGAAGACTTTGTCTCACACATCTATGTTGCTTCGACACTTGATACCTTCCTGTTTTTCACAAACTTCGGTAAGGTATTCTGGAGAAAAGTGTATCAATTACCACTTGTTGGAAGATCAGCTCGAGGTAAGGCTATAGTTAACCTGCTTGAACTTGGTGAAGGTGAGAGGGTTGCTGCAATTTTACCTATCGCATCGTTTGACGACATCAGCGGATCGAAAAGTATCTTGATGGTTACCAAATTCGGACGAGTTAAAAAGACTAATTTGTCTGAATTTAATCGACCCATTCGAAGAGGGAAGAAAGCTCTCACTATTAATGAAGGTGATGAAATAATAGCTGCGCATGTTCTTAACGGTAACGATACAATTTTCATGATTTCAAAAGAGGGAATGTCTATCCGGTTTCAAGAAGAAGACATACGTGAAATGGGAAGGACCGCTGCCGGAGTTCGAGGCATACGACTCTCTGATCAAGACTATTTAGTAGGAGCTAATATCCTTGAAGAAGGTACGGAGACAACCATTTTAACCGTAACGGCAAACGGCTATGGCAAACGAAGCCTTGCTGAGGATTATCGTATTCAAAAGCGTGGTGGTAAAGGAATCCTGGCCATTAAACCAAGTGATAGAAATGGGCCTATAATCGGATCAAAAACAGTCAACGACAACCAGGAAATTATTCTTATTGCTGACTCAGGGAAAATGATTCGGATTCCGGCATCAGGTGTACGTGTAATTGGTCGCACGACCCAAGGGGTACGTTTGATAAACCTCGAAATCGGCGAGCGTGTGGTTGATATGGACGTAGTAGAAATAGAACCTGAAGACGATGAAGATATAGTCTCCTCAGAACATGAAGATTAAAAAAATCACCGTTATAGGTGCCGGCTCATGGGGGACATCGCTGGCCTTGTTATTGTCTGAGAAGGGCATACCAACAAAACTCTGGGGGCACAGTCAGGAACACATTGAACAATTGCAGACTAATCGAGAAAATAGACGCTACCTCAAGGGGTTTCGATTTCCAGAAAAGCTAATTCCCACCGTAACGATCAATGAAGCAGTCAAAGACGCTGACATAATTTGCATCGTCGTTCCGTCTCATGTTTATCGGGAGACTTTTTCGAAAATTCTAGAAGGAATTTCCCCTACCGAAGAAAGGACACCAATCTTTGTTTCAGCAACCAAGGGTGTTGAAATTCAGTCTATGGCAACCATGAATCAGATTATGGTTCAGACCATGGAGAAGTTTGATTTTTCATATAAAACGGCGGTACTGAGTGGTCCTTCCTTTGCTCGCGAAGTCGCATGCCATGTGCCAACTGCTATAACGATAGGAAGTGATCATCAAGAAACGGCCGTATTGCTTCAACACATATTCAGGACAGATTATTTTCGCGTATATACCAGCAATGATGTTGTTGGCTTGGAGACGAGTGCTGCTTTAAAAAACATCATTGCAATAGCAGCAGGAATCTGTGACGGACTCAATTACGGTCATAATGCTCGAGCTGCATTGATTACCAGAGGTTTGGTAGAAATGGTGCGCTTTGGAAAGTATTTTGGTGCACAGGAAAAAACATTTTACGGTTTGAGCGGACTTGGTGATCTCGTGCTTACCTGCACGGGAGCCCTAAGCAGAAACAGGCATGTGGGAATAGAGTTGGGCAAAGGGAAGTCCCTTGATTCCATACTGGCCGACATGTCGATGATAGCCGAAGGGGTAAAAACGACCAAATCGGTTTATAACTTATCGAAAAGAGAAAACATAGACATGCCGATCCTCGAACAAGTATACAAAATTCTCTATAACAATCAAAATCCAAACAAAGCGGTTCAAGACCTGCTGGCACGTGATCTGAAAGAAGAGTAGCAATGTACAAAAACCAACATCGAGCATACCGTACGCACAACGAGATCAGTGCGACCAGTCGTTACCCAAAAATTGGTTGTGATCCGGTTGTTTCGGGAGTTCTTCCATCATTCTCGTTTTAATCCATAGCAATACTTTAGAAAATTCAGAAGACAATTCGCTGAGAACCTTGCCGCGGTGACTCACGCTGTTTTTCTCATCAAGACTTAATTCAGCAAATGTTTTACCAAAAGGTTCAAAGAAGAAAAGCGGGTCATAGCCGAAACCGCCTGCACCACGTGGATGTTCAAGGATTATCCCGTCACAGGACGCCTCATAGGTCAAGGCCGGTCCTGCTGGGACCGCAATTGAAAGCACACAGACGAACGAAGCACGACGATCATCTACCCCCTGCATGCGTTCAAGGAGCAGTGAACAGTTATCAGCGTCAGACGCATTCTCTCCAGCGAATCGCGCAGAATGGACTCCCGGGGCACCGCCCAGTGCAGGAACTACCAGCCCTGAGTCATCAGCAAGTGTTGGAATACCAAGAATTTTCGCATAATGAAGTGCTTTTTTGTAGGCATTGTCATCGAACGTTGCACCGTCCTCTATTGCCGGTGGCAGAACACCAAAATCGCCAAGTGATTTCAGTTCAACCGGAAAATTTCCAAGAAAGCGTTTGATTTCAATTATTTTGTTTGCATTCGTTGTTGCCAGAACCAGTACGTTGAACATGGTGTTCACCCTTCCTTTTTAAGGCTTTTTTCAAACGATTATCAAATCGCTCCTGTTCACTGTAAATACAGCCGCAGTATTGTTGACGATACATCTCAAGAGCAATGGACTGGTCAATACCATGCTGCCACCCTTCACGAAAATCGTGATAAAAAAATGCTATCCCATCTGCAGCAACGTGTTCACCATGCTGACGAATCAGCTCATGATTTTGGTGTAAACTATATAACAATGTTGATGAAAATAACGTATAACCATGCATTGCAGCGCACAAAGCAGTTTTCCGTAATCGTAAACGATAACAATGGGAGCAACGAGACGTTTCCCGAAAAACAATCATGCGTAGAAATGTATGCAGAGCATAGTCTCGTTCAACATGGTAGGAAATGTTCAAAGTTTCTACAAAAGAAAGAAAGGTGTTGAGCCTTGAACGAAATTCCTTATACGGATGAATGTTCGGGTTAAAAAAATAACAGGAAAAAGGTATCGCATGCTTCGTTAGCCAATGAGCGGGATAAATCAAGCATGGTGCACAACAGCTATGGAGCAACAATGACATAGCTTACTCTACTCGGAAAAGTATCATAATGAAACAAAGCCCAAAGTAAAACATTTCAAAGTAAAAATTGTGAGTATCAAAGCTTGTATTGTTTTGGGTCTATTTGGTATTGATGTATTTTATAATTCACTATTCGTAAGCTGGTGTTCAAGTAGTGCGCAGTCTTTGTCTGGTTCCCGTTATTTTTCTTTAATGCGTCAATAATAATCTCTTTTTCAAAATGTTCTACAGCTGTGGCAAACGAGAGCGGCTTGTTTTCTGAATCTTCTTTGGACACCTGCAGCGTTGGCGGAAGGTGAATTCCTTTGATTGCATCTTCATCACAGACCAATACCGCCCGCTCTATACAGTTTTGTAGTTCCCTCACGTTCCCCGGCCAATGATATTGAACGAGAAGGTCGATAGCAGATGTAGAAATTCGCGTGATAATTTTTCGATTTTCCTTGGAAAACTTATCTAAAAAAAATTCTGCCAGAAGGAGGATATCGGTTCGACGCTTGCGTAACGGAGGTAGGTAGATAGGAAAAACATTCAAGCGGTAATAGAGATCTTCTCGGAACAGACCATCAGCTACCGCCTTTTCAAGGTTTTTGTTTGTGGCTGCAACCAAACGAACATCACAGCTAATCGATCTTGTAGACCCTAGCCGTTGGAAACACCGCTCTTGAACAACGTTGAGAAGCTTTACCTGAACTGAGTGGCTGATCTCACCTATTTCATCAAGAAAGAGGGTTCCGCCCTCGGCTTGCTCAAATCGACCAATTTTTCGCTCGTGAGCGCCCGTGAAAGAACCTTTTTCATGACCAAACAGTTCACTTTCAAGTAGCGTTTCTGGCAAAGCTGAACAATTGACGACGACAAACGGTTTGCTTTTGCGCTTACCGTTATAATGGAGGGCTTTTGCAACCAAGGTCTTGCCGGTGCCGGATTCTCCCCGAAGAAGCACGGTAGCGTTTGAGTCAACTACCCGATGCACCATCTCAAAAACATCCTGCATTCGACTTGAGTTGCCGATGATGTCATCTATTCTGTTTTTTTCTGAAAGTTCTCTTTTTAGTTTGAGATTCTCCGTATGCAGTCGTTCCTTTTCTTCGTTGACAATCTGGATACGCCGCACCGTTTGCGCGATAATACTGGAAAGAACCGTGAGAAATTGCAGATCTTTCTCAGCCTCATCACCGAATCCTTCCGTGTAGATTCTGTCGACACTGAGCGCTCCAACCACCAGTTTACCATCTTTAATAGGAACACAGAGAAACGCTCGATTTGGATCAACCTTTTCGCCCCGAGACCTGGTTCGATTAAGAAAGAGCGGTTCATTGGCTATATGCGGCACAATAATCGGTTCTCCCGAGGCAACCACCCGACCGGTAATCCCTTCTCCGATCTGATATTTTCCCCGTTTTTTGGCCTCAGCCGTTATTCCATGGGCTACCTCAATCTCTATCTTTCCGGTGATTGGATTTACAATGGTAACAGTACCGTTCTCCATGGATTTCATCTGGGCGAGATAGGCCATGGCCTGCTCGAGACACTCATGTAAAACAAATGAAGAAGCGAGTTCCTTGGTTATTTCATAGAGGCAAGAAAGATCACGAAACTGGGCATCAGATACGAACGTATTCATAGGAGGGTAGAAATGTAGAAATTCTCCGAAAGGCTTAACAAGGATTCAATAACAGCGCGGCAATAACAATGATGAAAATCACACCTGAACGTGACCCTGTCGGTTGATTACTTCGCATGACCGTCGCTGAGTTCTGCAGAAAAAGCATCAAGCAGAGACATAATCGGCCGGACCAAACGAGCTGCGTTGTTATCGTTAAACAGGTTTTCATAAGAAAAAAGACAAGCACATGAAACACAAGGGCTGCGATGAGGGCAAATGAGTGCACGTAGCAACTGAAACAAAAACACGAATATGTATAACATGGGAAAAACAATTTTACAAATCTGCAATGATTATATGCAAAGATTTCCGACATGATCATCACGGAGCATGCTTGTAGGCAGATAGCCGTTCAACATGTTGACAGATCTCAGATGAGATGGTAGAAGGAAAAACTTCCGGAGGGATGGCCGAGTGGTTTAAGGCGGCGGTCTTGAAAACCGTTGTACGAAAGTACCGTGGGTTCGAATCCTACTCCCTCCGCCACAAGATGAACGGAGAGATGACCGAGCTGGCCGATGGTGCTCGCCTGCTAAGCGAGTGTGGGGGTAACACTCCACCGAGGGTTCGAATCCCTCTCTCTCCGCCAGTCAGCCGCTTTAAATATGTAATTAAGCCTCTAGAATTACAACTAGAATCCCCATAGCAATGATCGTTCAACCCAGCCCTCAAGACCGCTTTCATGACGGACATGAGCCCAGCCGCTTTGCTGCTTGATGGTCTTGAAAACAACCCCATAATGTGCCATACCGACAATGGCATGGTTGGTTCCGGGACCACTTCTAATATTGATCCTTCTATCCGTTCCTTTGTTGGCCTTGACGACCATATGACCCTCCTTGGTTGTCAGGTCCTGGTGTAACCAACCAACATCGTTTTCAAAATCTTCAACCTTTAACCACTCGCCCTGTCGCTCAACGACCCGTAATGGAAACCCCGTGCCATATCGCCATTTAATGGCGTGATTGGTGCCAGGACCAGATCGCAAGTTGACATTGTCACTGGAGACACTGACCATCTCTGCAATTGCGCCAACCGGGAAAGAGCATATAAATAAAAAAACGAAGAAAAAGAGGACGTGACGTTTCTGCATCGCTAAACTTTTCTTGAATATTCGTGGATAGACGACGGAACCTGTACGAGTACGAGTTCCGTATCTTTGTTCAGTATGGTTACCAGCATACTATGATGAAGACGTACGTCAAGAAGACTCATTGGTAAGCATCCCGACTAATCGTTCCAAATCATCAACAGAATAGAATTCTATTTCAATTTTCCCGCGATTACCATGGCTGGAAATAGCAACACGAGAGTGTAAGCGATTGGTTATCTGGGTTGCCAGGGCACCCAGATACGATGGAGACAACTCCTGCTCAGATGAGATCTGAGCTGAAGCTTTGTTATTTTCCGATGGATCAGCGCGCTTCAGTCGGCGAATCAATTGCTCCACTTGCCGAACCGAAAGGTGTTTTTTGATGATCTGATCTCGAATCTCCTTCAGGGTAGCCGGATCATCAAGGAGTCGAAGTAATGTTCGAGCGTGTCCTTCACTGAGTACACCCGTCAGCACATCTTCCCGAATATAATCAGGCAGTGCAAGCAGCCGCAGGGCGTTACTTATCGTTGACCGATTTTTACCAACCCGTTTAGCCGCCTCTTCCTGTGTATAGCCGAAGTTTTCTATAAGCCGTTTGTATGCTTCTGCTTCTTCTAATGGGTTGAGGTCTGTCCGCTGAATGTTTTCGATAAGCGCTAATTCCAAGAACGCATCTTCACTTCCGAGATTTTGCACCACTACCGGCACAGAATTCAACCCGGCAAGCTTTGAAGCTCGAAGGCGTCGCTCACCAGCGATGAGAACATATTGGTTGGCAGCGATCCTGGATACGATTAACGGTTGAATAACACCATTTTCTTTGATCGAATCGGCGAGTTCCCGAAGGGCCTGATCATCAAAAACGAAGCGCGGTTGTTGTTTGTTTGGGACGATAGAATCGATATCACAATAAAAAAAGCGTTCTTCGTCACTGGCCGCACCAAAGAGCGCACTGACACCCTTTCCCAAACCGGTGGTTTTTGCCACAGGATCACCTCTGTCTACGTAGTAGTTCATTTGCCAAAGAGCGATACGCCAAGGCTCCCGTCGACTTACCGTCGTATTCCATTATCGTTTGCCCATGGCTTGGACATTCACTTAATCGAACATTTCGAGGAATGACAGTTTTGAAAACCTGATCACCGAAATGTTGACTAATTTCAGCTGCCACCTGGTGAGACAGTTTGTTGCGTGTATCAAACATGGTAAGGAGCAACCCAAAGACATACAGATCAGGATTGAACGTTTTTTTTACCGATCGTATGGTGTTAATCAGTTGCGCCAACCCTTCCATTGCAAAATATTCGCACTGCATGGGAATGAGCACTGAGTGGGCAGCGGTCAGCGCATTGACTGTCAATAGACCAAGTGAGGGGGGGCAATCGATAAGGATGTAATCAAAATCATCAACGATCGGCTCCAGGGTCTCCAAGAGGAAACGTTCACGCCTGTCTTCGTTTATCAATTCAAGCTCTGCTGCGACAAGGTCAATCGTTGCGGGGAGGATGTAAAGGTTTTTCACTGCAGTTTCACGTATGGTGTCTTGGACCGGCGTGTCCCCGCACAACGCCTGGTAGAGGTGGCTTTTTGCTTTTCCGGGTCTGATCCCCACCCCACTGGAGGCGTTGCCCTGGGGGTCAGAGTCAACGACGAGGACCCGTTTCTTCTTAAGCGCTAGAGCGCAAGAAAGATTCACTGCGGTGGTAGTTTTGCCAACCCCACCTTTCTGATTGGCAACGGCAATAACCCGGTGAGCAGATCGATCCGTGTTGTTCATAGAAGAGCCTCCCTCTTTGCTCGGTACCCCTGTTATAGCTTGGATCGAATGACTGTTCAAGGTTTTCTGGTTTTGTTATGCTATTTGTATTTGTTTGCCGAGTGGTTGCCAGCACGTCTCGCTGTGTTTTTGCAACTAGAGAATAAATGCGCTATGTTTCACGTGAAACACTCTTTTAAGGGGCACGCTTTATTCAAGCTTTTCTGGCTGCTTGACCTTCTATTCTTTTATGGTCAGGAATATGAAAGTGTTGTAAGAGAAATTCAAGGAAGATAATGTTTCACGTGAAACACAGTGGGTCAAGCTGATAGAACGTTGATTTTTGTGGCTTACGGTAAAATACTAGTTGGAAAAAACAAAAATGGGCACGTCTGAGCGAAGTGAGTTTTTAATAATTGGTAGTGGTATCGCTGGGTTATCTTGTGCACTCCGCGTTGCAGACAGGGGGCAGGTGATAATAGTCACGAAAAAGAAAAAAAGCGATACGGCAACAAACCTTGCTCAAGGCGGTATTGCTGCGGTGCTCGATGAATATGACGATGAAGCGTCCCATCGGTCGGATACGCTTACCGCTGGTGATGGGCTGTGTGATTATGAGGTCGTTAAACAAGTAGTCGCCGGAGGGAAAAAACAGGTTGAAGATTTGATGGGGTATGGTGTCGAATTTGTCCGCCAAGCTGACAGCAATCGGCTCAGCCTTGGCAAGGAAGGTGGCCATAGCCATCGACGAGTAGCCCATGCGTATGATTTGACAGGAAAAGAGATCGAGTCAGCTCTTTTGCGCAAGGTGATGGCTCATCCCAATATTTCGATTTATGAGGACCACACCGTCATAGATTTGCTGACTACCGAAGACGGCCGCTCGCGAACATGCGGTGGCGCTGCCGTCTTGACACCCGATGAGCAGGTAAAGATGTTTTATGCTCACTTTACCGTGTTATGCACCGGTGGCTCAGGAAAAGTGTATCTGTATACGAGTAATCCGGATATTGCGACGGGGGACGGAGTCGCCATTGCATATAGAGCTGGTGCTCAAATCGCTAATATGGAGTTCGTCCAGTTTCACCCGACATGCTTGTATCATCCTCAAGCTAAAAATTTTCTTATATCAGAGGCTGCTCGAGGAGAAGGAGCACGATTGTTGACAAAAAAAGGAGATCGCTTCATGTCATCCTACGATCCTCGGGCTGAGTTAGCAACCCGGGATATTGTGGCCCGGTCAATTGATCAGCACATGAAGGAGAGTGGAGATGATTGCGTGTATCTTGATTTCACGTGCATTGACGCATCTTTTGTTAAAAAAAGATTCCCAGCTATCCACGCCAAATGTTTGACATACAACATTGATATCACAACGGACCCATTACCGGTCGTGCCGGCGGCACATTATCAGTGTGGCGGTGTTCTTGTTGATTCATGGGGGGCAACGACGATTAACGGGTTGCTTGCCCTCGGGGAGGTTGCCTGCACCGGTTTGCATGGGGCTAACCGCCTTGCCTCAAACTCGTTACTGGAAGCCGTTGTTTTTGCAGAACGAGCTGCCCAATTTTGTATCGAACAGCTACACCGCGTACAGCACCATAATCCATCAGTGGAGTTTTCAGGAGCACCGATTCAAGGAAAAAGTTTACCAGAAGAGATTTTAGTAAGTCACAACTGGGACATAATCAGACGAATTATGTGGAACTATGTCGGTATTGTCCGCAGAGAAAAGCGGCTCGATTTGGCGAAGCTCCGGCTCATTGATGTGATCGGGGAAATTGAACAGCATTGCAACGAACATCGACTCTCAAAGAACATGATTGAGTTGCGAAATATCAGCCATGTCGCACTGCTCATCGTTGAGGCGGCACGTTTGCGAAAGGAATCTCGAGGATTACACTATTGTCTTGATTATCCGGAAAAAAATGAACGATGCCGGTATTGGACGGCACTTTCATCGAAGAGAGGTGATTCGATAGGGGCATTTCACATGACGCGGGTCGACTTCACAATGCCTCCAATCACGGACCCCAGCTAGTTGCCAATAGAAAAACGCCGTGTTCTGGTGAACACGGCGTTCGTATCTGGCGTCCCCAACCGGATTTGAACCGGTGTTGCCGGCGTGAAAGGCCGGTGTCCTGGACCAGGCTAGACGATGGGGACGCTTGTGGTGGGCCGTGTTGGACTCGAACCAACGACTCTCTGCTTAAAAGGCAGATACTCTACCGACTGAGTTAACGACCCTTTGAAACGATTTTATTTACTCGGATGATTCTTGTGTGTCAAGAAAAAATAGAATTGGGCTGGACAGGAGAAGACCGAGGCTTTCGACCCTCTTCTAACCCGCATGACCGAAAGTCACAACGAAGCACGCGAGTCTTTCGGCGATCTTCACGGCTGGTTGGTGCCGGCGGAGGCTGCATCGTAACGGCCCGGAAGGGTGAAGCAAACAGGCCAGAAGGGGTGCGGACAGGACGTCTGCAACCCGCAACCAGAGCCAGTGCCTATCGGCAACAGCAGACCAAGCTTATTTGATTCATGAGGATTTATCTACAATTGTGGTGCAGAATTCGCCGCATTGGAGGTTGATCTTGAGGGGGCCTTGAAAAATTCGGGATTTCGTTCAAGATCGAGGCGCGCAAGAGCATTTTACCGCAGGCATATACATGATATTCCGAGGATAAAATGTGATTGCGCAACGATGAGATTGGACGAAATGGCAATTTTTCAAGGTTCTCTTGTGCCATTGCAAAGACAATGCTATACAGTAGGGTCTTGCAGTTGAGACGGGTGCATAGCAAAGGAAACAGAGCATATCCACCCCATCCCACGGTGCGTAATGAGGTATACGTATGGCTTTATTGAGTGGTTCAGCAAGCTTCGTGCGATTTGCCGTTGAAGGAGAACTTCCTGATAATCCATTGGAATTCATCGCCGCTCGGATTGCTGCGTATTCTTTTGCCGATATCGATGATACGACCGATGAGTATTCAATCGGCTGGGTATCAGTGGCAAACATGTTCGATGCCGGTTTTTCCTATGCATCTTATCAGGTTGCCGACTATATTGTGCTCTCCTTACGAATTGATGAGCGGAAGGTCTCGGCGGCGGTCGTGAAAAAGTTCGTTGCAAAAGAGGAAGCCCGAATCAAACAGGAACGCCAAGTACCGAAATTGAGCCGGGCGGTACTATCAGAGATTAAGGAACGGGTCAAGACTGAGTTAACCAGAAAAGCGATGCCGGTTCCGGTCGTCTATGATCTATGCTGGAATCTTTCCGATGCTACCGTTCTATTTTTTACTACCAACAAAAAGGCCCATACCGTCCTGGAAGATTTCTTCAAAGACTGTTTTGGCTTATTGTTGGCACAGCAGATT
Organism: uncultured Desulfofustis sp.; assembly: GCA_964608305.1. Classification (GTDB taxonomy): domain Bacteria; phylum Desulfobacterota; class Desulfobulbia; order Desulfobulbales; family Desulfocapsaceae; genus Desulfofustis. Next base: position 28,403 of record CAZSOA010000005.1, read on the forward strand.
CCTTTTCTGACGGCAGAACGGTTATTACCCGCTGAACGTTCGGCTACCTTGCACTCGTTAACGCCACAGTTATTTCTATAGGGGGTCTTGAAAAATTTAAAATTTCGTTCAAGATCAAGGCGCGCAAGAGAATTTTACCGCAGGCATATACATGATATTCCGAGGATAAAATGTGATTGCGCAACGATGAGATTGGACGAAATGGCAATTTTTCAAGGTTCCATGTAGACAAAGATGCCACCGGCAGCTGCACCGTTTGGTTCTGAAAACGTGGTATTCAACGTAGTGTTGCAAGGTGGTCGCAAAGTGCAGCGGCGATGAACGCTCACTATTTGGCTTCTCCTATAGGATGTACCGTATGGATCTCGTCGATCTGATCGCTGAAAAGAGATTTTTTGGCCAAGAGTTTTTAACCTGGCTCTGGTGGAAGAGCGAAGAGCGGGGCGGCAGTATTACTCTACCCGGATTTGGTGATATCATCGTTGCTTTTGAAAAGCATATGCTCCTTGAATTCGGCGAAGATGAGTATAACGAGCGCCTGGTTTGCACCGGTCTTCAGACCGAACTGCGTGAGGCTCGAACTGGGTTGCGGACCGGGAAAAAGCTGGAGCAGGCTCGCCTTCGTATTGTCAAGGGTGAATACGAATGGCAGGTGACCATGGGCGCCACCTTGTTCGAATATCGCTCGGTGCGACCACCAAAAACAGATGCATCTACCCAGGATCCACAACAGTCTGAATTGGCAGCTGAAGGGTTGGTGCTTGAACGAATTTTTCTGTTTGAGGAATTGCTCCGCATTATTGATGATTTGTATCGTTTCTATCTGGAAGTCCGCACCTCCGATAGCTGGTCGGATGAATTGGCAAAGGTGCGGATCTGGGTACAACAGTCGTTTTCAGAAGCGTAACCAAGAGTAATGTTCATGTATGACCGCCGACGAGGCGTTAGCTATGGAATTTGAAACCGTTATCGGGCTGGAGATTCACGCGCAACTAAGTACCGATTCGAAGATTTTCTGCGGTTGTTCGACCGCTTTTGGAGCACCGCCAAATACCCACACCTGCCCGGTCTGCCTTGGTCTTCCTGGGACATTGCCGGTCTTGAACCGAAAGGTTGTCGACTGCGCAATCAAGGTTGGTCTGGCAACCAATGCGATCATCAGACCGATCAGTCAATTTGCCAGGAAAAACTACTTTTACCCCGACCTGCCGAAAGGCTATCAGACGTCACAGTTTGACAAGCCGATTATAGAACATGGTTATGTTGATATCGATGTTGGCAAGGGCGTGCGGCGCATCGGCATCACCAGGATTCACATGGAAGAGGATGCCGGCAAATTGATTCATGACGATTTTGAACAGGCAACCCTGGTGGACCTCAATCGCACGGGGACACCGCTTCTGGAGATTGTTTCGGAACCGGACTTGCGTTCACCGGAAGAGGCTTCAGCTTATCTGAAAAAGATTCATGCCATTTTACGTTACCTTGATGTCTGTGACGGCAACATGCAGGAGGGGAGTTTTCGCTGTGATGCCAACATTTCCTTACGGCCGTTGGGAAACACAGCTTTTGGTACACGAACGGAATTAAAAAATATGAATTCATTCCGGAACGTGCAAGCGGCACTCGAATTTGAGGTACGCCGCCAGCGTGATATTTTGCTGGAAGATGGTCAAGTCATCCAGCAAACCCTGCTTTGGAATCCCGATACTGGGCGCACCGAGTGTATGCGCGGCAAAGAGGATGCGCACGATTATCGCTATTTTCCGTGTCCGGATTTAGTGCCCATTACATTGGACGAGCAGTGGATTGCAGCTATTCGGCAGTCGCTGCCTGAGTTACCTGATCAACGCCGCTCCCGTTTTCTCTCGGATTACGGTCTTTCTGAATATGACGCGCTGTTGTTGACCGAGTCACGAGAGCGTGCCGATTTCTTCGAGGCGACCGTTGCGCACTGCGGCGATGCCAAAAAAGCAGCGAATTGGATTCTCAGCGAATTACTCGGCGAGCTCAAAGGAGAAGATATCGAGGCAAGCCCGGTAACTCCGGTTCACCTGGGAGCGCTTATCAAGATGATCGTTGCCGGGACTATCAGTGGGAAAATTGCCAAGACGGTTTTCTCCGACATGCTCAGAGAAGGGCGGGATCCCGTTGCTATCGTCAAAGAAAAGAATCTGGTGCAGGTATCCGACAGCGACGAGCTGCTGGCGATCGTCCGATCTGTTCTGGCGGATAACCCCACGCAGGTCTCTGATTACCGCGCCGGGAAAGAAAAGCTTCGTGGCTATTTCGTGGGTCAGGTCATGCAGCGTACCAAGGGAAAGGCCAACCCGAAACTGGTGAATGAGCTGCTGGACCAAGAGCTGACAGGTTGAACCGGAATCGATGGATCGAGAACAGTGGCAACAGCGCGGGGACGGCCATCGCGGCCGCTTGCGTGATCGGTTTATCCAGCATGGACTGACCGCGCTCGGTGATGCGGAGGTGTTGGAATTGCTGCTGTCTTTCGGAACGCCGCGCAAGGATTGCAAGCAATCGGCGCGTGCTCTTTTACAGTCCTTCAAATCGTTGGCTGCGGTCATTGATGCCGACCGCGATGACCTGCAGACCGTCGACGGGGTCGGCCCCAAGAACAGTTTTGCGATCTCGTTCATCAAGGCGGTCGCCGACCGCTATCTCCGTGACCGGCTGAAGCAGCGCAGTTATCTGAAATCTTCAAAAGATGTCACCGATTACCTGCTGCACTCAATGCGTGGTCTGCGCATTGAGGTATTTACGGTCATCTATCTCGATTCATCGCTTGGCATCATAGATTCCGAGGTGGTTGCTGAAGGTACGGTCAATGTCAACACCGTCTATCCTCGCGAGATTGTACGCCGTGCCTTGGCGCAGAACGCTGCAGCGCTCGTTGTCGCGCACAACCATCCATCCGGCTCATTGACACCGTCGGAACAGGATCGTAACCTTACCAAGAACTTATGCCTGGTCTGTTCACTGATGCAGATCAGGTTGCTCGATCATTTGATCATCGGGAACGGCTATTTCAGTTTTGCCGATGAAGGCATCATGAATGAAATAGGGACCTGGTGCACATCAGTTTGCCACGCTGAAGCAATTGTTGATTGATGGCAGCAACCAGCCTCTATCTCCACATCCCTTTCTGTTCACAAAAATGCGGGTATTGCGGGTTTGCCTCGGTTGCCGGACAATCCTACCTGCATCGCCGTTATTGTCTTGCGCTGCAACGCGAAATCAGCGAATTGCTGCCTGCTCACCGGGAGCGGGAACGATTGGCGACGTTGTTTGTCGGTGGCGGTACGCCAACGGTTCTTGACCCTGACCTGCTGGCCGGCGTATTGCGTCACTGCGCAACGGTGATGACCATCGACGACGAAACCGAGTTCACCCTCGAGGCAAACCCGGAAACGCTTGGAAAGCACGATCTTGCGTCGTTGCGCAGGCAGGGGGTCAATCGACTCTCTCTCGGGGTTCAGTCGCTGAGTGATAGAGAGCTGGTTCTGCTGGGGCGGGCCCATGATGCACCTACGGCAATTGCGGCGGTAGCTGCCGCGCGGCGGGAAGGAATTGCCAATCTCAGCATCGATCTGATATACGGGCTGCCCTTTCAGCAGGTCGCCCAGTGGCGTACGGTGCTCCGGCGCGCCCTTGACCTATACCCTGAACATCTTTCGATTTATCAGTTGAGTATCGAACCTGATACACCCTTTGCGCGATTACAGCGGCACCATAAGCTGGCGCTGCCTTCTGATGAAGTTATTCTACTCATGGATGAGGTCACGGAGGAATTGTGTCGCGAAGCCGGGTTCGAACACTATGAAGTGTCAAATTATGCGCGCCCGGGCTATCGTTGTCGCCACAACCTGGTGTATTGGCGGAACGATCCGTACGGTGCCTGTGGCGCTGCTGCGGTCAGTTATTGGGAGACGGAGCGGGCAAAACGGGTTGCTGATCCGGCAACCTACTGCCAACTGATCGAAACCGGCCAAACACCGATCGCTGAACATGAACAGCTTGACCGGGAAAGCCAATGCCGGGAAACGATCATCATGGGGCTGCGACTCATCGAAGGGGTTGACCTTGATCGCCTGCGGGCTCGGTTCCACGGTGATATTGATGCGATGTATGGGAGCCGACTCGATTTGCTGCAGCGTAAAGGTTTGTTGATCAAGACTGAATCCCGGCTCTATCTGACCGCAAAGGGACGGCAAGTGGCCAATGTGGTGCTGGCTGAGCTTGTTTAACGGGAGGGTGTAGCCGATCCCGGCCGGGGTTGGCGGTGCGCTTCAATTGCGCTGAAGTTGAGTGTTGCGTGAACGGTAAAGAGAGGAAACAATACCGCCATCAGAAAAATATTGATGACCGGGAGCATGCCGATCAGCGCCGGTAACAACCCGAGGCGAAGGGTCGGGCTCAGGTGTTGGGCGAGCCAGGTCAGCTTTCTGCCGAGTCCCCACCGCTTGCGCGAGGCAGGGTAATCGATAAACAGCAATGCTGCATAGCAGATATAGAGAAAAAAAACGACAATCTGGCCAATTACCGGGATAAATCCGATCGCCAGCGCACCAACGCTGAGCAGAATCCCGATAAGTGACAACTTCAGGGCCTCTATCAGATCTTTCGCGATTCCGCGCCAGCTCAGAGCTGGATCATCGGCATACGCGGCGCCGAGATAGCACCGTTCGGCCGCCTCACTCAAAAACGAATAAAAGGGTGAGCAGAGCGTATACGCGACAAGAAAAGCAAGAAAAAACGATATGATTCGAGTGATCACCAGAAAGAGCGACGACGCTGTCCACCAGCCGACATAGTAGAGCCACCCGAGCAAACTGTCCCGCAGCGGTTCGGTTTCCAGAAAGTTTGGCACAAATCGGTCGACCAGGTTGGTCGCGGCAAAAAAGCCCAGCCAGGTCAGCAGCATCATCGCTACCATCAGCGCTGCAGACCAACCGAAAATACGGCGATTGCGCAGCAAAAACGAAAAAGAAAACAGCAGCGACAACCAGCGCGGTGCGGCAGTGGTGTGCGAGTTCGAAACAGGCATCTTGTTATTCTGAAAAAGAAAGCGGTGTGTTGTCACGATAAAGGGTTAACAAGCTCAGCGGTGCTTGTTACTTTCGATAATCATCGACACACGGATACGCCAGCAAAGATTAATGCTATCGTTTGGCGGCGATTGACCGATTGGCAACGTGACCATGACTGGAAAAAAACCTCGGAAAACACAATTTATCTGCCGGGAGTGCGGTTTTCAAAGCGGTCGTTGGCTTGGTCGCTGCCCAACCTGCTCCGGTTGGGAAACGCTTGTGGAGCGGCAGATTACCGCAGCCCCCACCCGCCGGCCGGTTCGTGCTCCTGTTGCGCCGATTCCGTTAACGACTGCCGCCGATCATGACGATGAGCGACTGGCCACCGGCATTACCGAGTTGGATCGGGTGCTCGGCGGCGGCATTGTTGCTGGATCGGTGGTGCTGATCGGCGGTGACCCGGGCATCGGAAAATCCACACTGTTGCTGCAAATGCTCACCGCACTCGCCGTTCAGGGACATCTGGTCCTCTATGTCTCCGGTGAGGAGTCGGCACACCAGATCAAGCTGCGGGCCAGGCGGCTGTCTGCGTTGCATGACCAGCACTTGCTGATGACTGAAAGCTCGGTCGAGAGGATTGGCGAGGTCGCCCGGGAGATTCGACCGGCCCTGCTTGCCATCGATTCGATCCAGACGCTGAGCTGCGCGGACTATCCGTCCGCTCCGGGATCGGTGACGCAGGTCAGAGAGTCTGCCGCCTATTTGCTTGAGCTGGCCAAAACAGAACACATCCCGATGGTGTTTGTCGGTCATGTCACCAAGGATGGGACGCTGGCCGGTCCCCGCGTGCTTGAGCATATGGTTGATACCGTGCTCTATTTCGAAGGTGATCGGAGTCATGCCTTCAGGATTCTCAGAACAGTTAAGAACCGGTTCGGTTCAACCAACGAGATCGGCGTTTTCGAGATGAAAGAAGAAGGGCTCGTACCGGTGACCAATCCGTCGGAGCTGTTCCTGGCCGAACGTCCTCTCGATGTGCCCGGCTCGGTGGTCCTGGCCAGCATGGAGGGCAGTCGGCCAATCCTCGTCGAGGTCCAGGCCTTGGTCAGTCCGACCAATCTGGGCACGGCTCGCCGGACTGCCGCCGGTGCCGACCCGCAACGGTTGGCCTTGCTCTGTGCGGTACTTGAAAAAAAGGTTGGCCTCGATTTTTACGGACATGATATTTTTCTTAATATAGCGGGGGGAATGCGCATCGTCGAACCGGCCCTTGATCTTGGTGTGATCGCCGCCCTTGCCTCAAGTCTGCTCGATCAGCCGGTACCCGCCGACACCGTGGTCTGCGGCGAGGTCGGCCTGGCGGGGGAGGTCAGGGCGGTCGGCTCGGTTGAACAGCGGATTCGTGAAGCAGAACGGCTCGGCTTCTCTCGCTTCCTGATGCCGAAAACCAACCGGGAACGGATCAGGAATCGGTCGACCATGGAGCTGATCGGCGTTGCAACCCTGCAGGAATTTCTTAACGTATTATCTGGCAAGGCTTTATAATAATACCATCGATGAGAGGAGGAACCCGCATGGACTTCAAGGAACTGGTCGTTTCTGCCTGGCAGCAGACACTGAAGCATATCGGCCCGGTACTGTTGGTCACTTTTGTCCAGATGGTGCTGATCATTATCAGTATCGGCATTCTGGCGCCGGTTACCACCGCCGGGTATGTTCAGTCGCTGCTCCGGGCCATGCGGGAAGACCGGCCTCCGGAAGTCAAGGACCTGTTTTCGGAGATGCGGCTCTTCCTTCCTCTGCTGCTCTTTTTTTTCATTGCCGCGGTGATCATTGCCATCGGCTTCTCACTGCTCTTTCTCCCCGGTTTTGCCGCGGCAGGTTTTATCGCGTTTGCCTCTTTCTACCTGTTGCCGCTGATGACCGATAAAGGATTCGGTTTGATCGAGGGGGTGAAGGAATCCTGGAGACTTGCCATGATCCCGCCGATCAGCGACCATCTCGTCGTTGCCATTATCTATGTGGCCATCATGTCGTTGGGCGGCTCTTTGCCGTTTGCATTCCTGATTACCCAGCCGCTGGCGACGTTTATCATGGTAGGCGCATATCAGCAGCGGATAACTTTGATTGAAGATCATCACCAGCGATCGCCGGCGGCGACTACCGACTCATCCACACCGCCGGTACCTCCTGCACAGCAGCCGTTTGATGCGGATCAACCGAAGCAACCGTAAGGAGAGCAGACATGGCAACACATGACAACCACCAGGAAGATCACACCGTCTGTTATCAGGTCGGGTTATTTTTTATCGCGGTGCTGGCGGTAATCATTCTGCTCGCGATCTTGCATTGAGACATACAACAAACAGGGGCAGGCGGTGATCAACGCAACCTGCGACCGTTCCCGGTACCGATTGCAGCGCAAAGAACGTTTTTAAGAATAGGAAAGGAGATACAAGCGAATGACCGAAAAACCAACCGTGCTGACAGCCGCTGATGATGTGGAAATCGACAACATCGACGAAGATCAGGATGGCAATACATCACTGGTACCGGCTCGAGATCTGCTGCCGGAGATGCTGCTGATCATTCCGCTGTTCGATCGACCGATGTTTCCGAAAATGATGGGTCCGATCGTTGTCGAAGATCAACGGATTCAGGATACCATTTACGAGGCCCACGAAAAAGGGGTACCCATCTACCTTGGCCTGCTGCTGGTCAAGCCTGCGGACAGCGGTATGGTTCAGGCACCGCAGTCCATTGATGATTTTTATTCGGTGGGCGTTGCGGCCAAAGTGGTCCAGATTTCGGCGAAAACGGCAGATCAGCCGTTGCAGCTCGTGGCTCAGGCGCAAGAACGATTTCGGGTTACGGAGTTGCTCCGGGAAAAACCGGTCTTCAAGGCCCGGGTCGAATACCTGTTTGAAGGCAGGCGGGAGTCCAGCGAGGAGCTGAAGGCCTATTCGGTGGCCATCATCGACTGCATCAAGGAATTGGTGACGCTGAACCCGTTGTTCAAGGAAGGCCTCGGTCTGCTGCTCGAACGGATCAACGTCAGCGACCCGAGTGCACTGGCCGATTTTGCCGCTTCGATGACGACGTCGTCGGGTGCGGAGTTGCAGACCATTCTTGATACGGCGCCGGTGCGGCAGCGTCTTGAACGGGTCCTGATCCTGCTGAAAAAGGAGATCGAGATCTCCAAGCTCAAAGCAGACATCTCCAAGCGGATTGAAGAGCGGTTGTCGAAACAGCAGCGCGAATTTTTCCTCAAGCAGCAGCTCAGAGAAATCAAGAAAGAACTTGGCATCGCCAAGGATGACACGGAAAGCGAGGTGGAAAAATTCACCAAACGGCTCAAGCAGATCAACCCGCCGCCGGAGGCCAAGGAACGGATCGACGAGGAGTTGGAAAAGCTCAAACTGCTGGAACCGTCGTCTGCTGAATTCAATGTTACCCGAGCGTATCTGGATTGGCTGACCGTTCTGCCCTGGGGCGTCTATACCAAAGACAACTACGATATCGCCAAGGCCGAGAAGATCCTTAATCAGGACCATTATGGTCTTGAGGAGGTCAAGGAGCGGATCCTTGAGTTGATTTCCGTGGGCATCGTCAAGGGAGATCTCTCCGGATCGATCATTCTGCTCATCGGCCCGCCCGGTGTCGGCAAGACCTCGGTGGGCCAATCCATCGCCCGCAGCATCGGCCGCAAGTTTTTCCGGTTTTCCCTGGGCGGCATGCGCGATGAAGCGGAGATCAAGGGACATCGGCGCACCTATATCGGGGCGCTGCCCGGCAAGTTTGTCCAGGCGATCAAGACGTGCAAGACAGCCAACCCATTGATCATGCTGGATGAAATCGACAAGATCGGCGCCAGCTTCCGCGGTGACCCGGCCTCGGCCCTGCTCGAGGTGCTCGACCCGGAACAGAACCGGGACTTCCTCGATCATTATCTCGATGTCCGCTTCGATCTCTCCAAGGTGTTGTTTATCTGTACTGCAAACCAGATGGAGACCATCCCGGGACCGTTAATTGACCGCATGGAGGTGATCCGCCTGCCCGGCTATATCCTGGCAGAGAAAGTCGAAATCGCCCGGCGCCATCTGATCCCCAAACAGTTGCAACTGCACGGCCTGGACAAGAAGCAGGTGGCCATCTCCCGGCCGGTCATCAGCGCCATCGTTGACGGTTATGCCCGGGAGGCGGGGGTGAGGAATCTGGAAAACCGGATCAAGAAGATTCTCCGCAAAGTGGCCAAGGACCTGGTCACCGATCCGACCAAGACCGTCAAGGTAAAGGTTTCGGATCTGCCCGATCTGCTCGGCCGCAAGGTCTTTTCCGATGAGAAGATCTTCGGTAGTCCGCGGGTCGGGGTCGTCACCGGATTGGCATATACGAGCAACGGCGGCGCCACGCTACACATCGAGGCAGCGTCGGTGGCCACCGGCACTGCTGGGTTCAAACAGACCGGGCAATTGGGCCAGGTGATGATCGAGTCATCCGAGATTGCCTATAGCTATGTTCGTTCGTTGTTCACCGACGATGAACAGACCATGGAGTTTTTCCGAAAAAACTATATCCATCTGCACGTCCCGGCCGGAGCCACTCCGAAAGATGGGCCGTCGGCGGGAATTACCATGGCCTGCGCCCTCTATTCGCTCGCCGTCGGTCGGCCGATCATTGCCGACACGGCGATGACCGGTGAGCTGACCCTGAGCGGTCTGGTTATGCCGATCGGCGGGGTCAAGGAGAAGGTGATCGCCGCCACGCGAGCAAAGCTCAAACAGGTGATTCTGCCCGAAGAAAACCGCGAGGATTTCAGGCTCTTGCCCGATCATATCAAAGAAGGAGTCGCGGCGCGATTTGTCCGCACCTTCCAGGATGTGCTGACCATCTGTTTTCCTGAAAAAAAATAGGAGCCTGCTTTCCGCCCTTCCCGTTTGACATTGAAAAAGCACCGGGTATACAATACCTGCGGCGTACGTCTTTCTCCGCCGTAACCGCTGCCGATGAGCGCATCATAATGCGCACATCGGCATGCCCAATGCCGGGAGGCCCAATCGATCGTGGACGAAACGGAGCTGAAGCAGGACAGGGAGCAGGAAGGGGCAAGAAATGTCGTGATCATGCTGACCGATATGGTCGGTTACTCACGCTTGACCAGTGAAATGACCCCTGCCGGTGTTCGTGATTTTGTTGTTGACTACCATCAGCGATTGAACCGGATCATTGGAAAACCGGAATATGAACCGGTCGAGATCGAACCGTCCGCCGGCGACGGCGCGCTGATCCTGTTTGGCAAAAGGCCGGATGATGATGAGCAGCTCGTCTGCCGACGGGCACTGGCGGCAGCAGTCGAACTGGGCTATGCGGTGACGAGAGATGAGATCGTCCCGACGAGAATCGGTTTGTTCAAGGGTGACATTGTCGAGGCGCAGATCAACGGGAAAAAGGCCAAATTCGGTGCCGGTTTTGCCGTTGCCAGTCGGCTCGAGGAACTCTGCGATTATTTCGACACACCATTGCTGATGGATCGGGACGTGGCGTTGTCGCAAGCCGACGATGGCTCACTGGTCAATATCGGCCGGGTTACGCCACAGAATCTCAATCATCCGTTGCATCTGCTCACCGTTTATCGGCCCGGTCTCCACCGCATCCCCGAAGCGACCGACGACGAACAACTGGCACGATTTATCGCCTTGAAGAATGAAGCGGTTGAATTGTTCTGCGGAAACAAGATCCTCGGGATTGCGCCGGATTTTCCAACGGTAAAGAAGAAACTGCAGCGGGCCAAGGAGATTTTCTACAACCTGTGCGGCTGTGCCGATCTGGCTACGGAACGGATTCTCGAATACATCCGTGATACACCCTACCCCGCTCAGGATTTTCTGCAGCTTGGCATGAAGGTACTCGGCAGTAAGCAGGATAAACTCGGTATCCGGCTTTTCCACCTCTCCAGTGAATTGCTCAAGGCCATCGACGAGGAATTTTACAATGCGCTGGTGATCAACACCGACTGGGAAAACTACTTTGCCCTGGAATGGCGCAAGCAGGGGGATGTGGTTTTTCGGATCAACGACGAGGCCGACGGTATTTATTATATCAACAGCGGTTCGGTCGTAACGATGGACGAAAACGATCGGGTTATCGTTACCCTGGGGGCCGGCAATATCTTCGGGGAAATGGCCTATTTCTCAAAGGAGCGCCGCCGGAACGCGACCATTGTTGCCGCCAGCGATGTGGTCTTGCGGAAGATCTCTACGGCGGATTTTGAAAAACTGCCGGTCATCCAGAAGATCTTCAGAAAAATCGCCGCGCAGCGTCAGACGGAAGCAGGCGGCGCCCACCGGTAGCGGGCGCCGCCCTGATGGCGGTCTATCAATTCGCCGACAGAACCACGTATTGACTGAAGTTGCCGAACCTCACCCGCAGCAGTACCCGATCGTTCTGCGACGATCTGCTGAGCACCTGTTGCAGCTCACGCAGGTTGGCAACCTTTACCTTGTTGACCTCTTCAATGAGCTGACCTGAGCGCAGGCCGGCGCGTTCTGCCGGGCTGTTTGGCTGCACCTCGCTGATGACCACCCCTTGCCGGTCCTGATAGCCGAGTTGCTCGGCCAACTCCGGTGTCAATTCCTGCAGGACCAGGCCGAACCCACCGAGTACGCCATCGCCGTCGCGACCCTGGGCGATTCCGAAGTCGGCCGGTTGCTCGCCGATCATCACGTCGATGTCCATGGTCGTGCCGCCTCTGATAATCTGCAGGGTTACCGTAGTACCGGGGATCGTCAGGGCGATGCGGTTGCGCAGATCGGCGACGTCCTTGAGTGTTGTGTCATCGAGTTTGAGAATTACATCACCCTGTTTGATGCCGGCCTTGGCTGCCGGCGAATCCGGTTGCGCTTCGCTGACCAAAATTCCTTCCGCCCGTTTCAAGCCGAAGGATTCGGCCAGTTCCTGGGTAACATCCTGAATAATGACGCCAAGCCACCCCCGCGTTACCTTGCCATGCTTCTGCAATTGGTCTTCGATGGATTTGACCATGTTGATCGGAATGGCAAAGCCGATCCCCATATAGCCGCCGGTCCTGCTGTACAGGGCTGAATTGATGCCGATAACCTGACCGTAGATATTGAGCAGCGGTCCGCCGGAGTTGCCCGGGTTGATGGCGGCATCGGTCTGGATAAAGTTCTCGTACTCGTTGATGCCGACTCGGCTGCGGCCTTTGGCGCTGACGACACCGACGGTAACGGTCTGGTTCAGACCGAACGGATTGCCGATGGCAATCACCCATTCACCCACATCCAGTGCATCCGAGTCGCCCAGGGGCAGGGTCGGCAATTCCTGGGGTACATCAATTTTGATCAATGCCACGTCGGACTGCGGGTCGGTACCGATCAACTTTGCTTCAACCTTGCTGTTATCAGCCAGGGTAACGGTCATCTTCTCAGCATTTTCAACCACATGGTTGTTGGTCAGGATGTGGCCGTCGGCGCTGATGAGGAAGCCGGAACCGGCCCCGAACTGGCGTCGCTGCGGACGATTCGGTTCCTGGAAGCGGAATTGCGGACCGAAAAACCGCTCAAAAAATGGATGGTTGAAAAATTCCTCAACCTCAGCCGGGCGACGGGCGGTACTTTCGACGCTGATATGAACCACCGCCGGTTTTGCTTCTTTGACGACCTGAGCAAAGGCCTTGGCTGATCGGTCGAGGATTTCGATGTCTTTCTGTTCGGCAGCCCGAACAGCAACGAGAGAAAGGGTGACGAGAAAGAGCAGGGCGCAGCTAAGAGCCGTGCTCCACCGAAGAATACGTGTGTTTTCCATGATGAAGGTCTCCGTATACCGGTAAATAATTGCACCAGACAGTAGAAGGGAGTCGTGGCAGCTTCTGCTGATAAACAGTAAACGCTTCGCGGGGCGGGTCAAGAAAGATTACGCACTTGTAACCTTGTTGAAATAGCGATGGAAACGGCGGGCAGAGAACTGCCCGCCTGTGCTTTAGCTGCGGATCATTTCGGCGATCTGAAAGGCGACCTCCAGGCTCTGTTCGGCATTCAGCCGGGGATCACAGGTGGTCTGGTAGTTACGATCCAGTTCGTTGTCGAGGATATCCCGGGCGCCGCCGATACATTCGGTAACATTATCACCGGTCAGTTCGAAATGAACGCCGCCGGGGATGGTGCCTTCGGCCCAGTGGGTCTCGAAAAAGCAGGTCAGTTCGGCGAGAATATCATTAAAGTTTCTCGTTTTGTGGCCGCTTGTCGAGGTGAAGGTGTTGGCGTGCATCGGGTCGCAACTCCAGACGATGGAGCGCCCCTCCCGCTTCATTTCCCGCAGCAGCGGCGGCAGGACCCGTTCGATGTTCTTCAGGCCGAAGCGGGTGATCAGGGTCAGCCGGCCCGGCTCGTTGGCCGGATTGAGGACATCGATCAGCCGTTTGATGTCATCAAGGTCATAGCTCGGCCCGATCTTGACGCCGATCGGGTTGAGGACGCCGCGCAGGAACTCGACATGGGCACCGTCAACCTGCCGGGTCCGCTCGCCGATCCACAGCAGGTGGGCGGAACAGTCGTACCAGCCGCCGGTGGTCGAGTCGACGCGCGTCAGGGCTTCCTCGTAGCCAAGCAGTAATGCTTCATGGCTGGTGAATAACTGGGCCTGGGTGATCTGTGGGGTATCCATCGAGATGCCGATGGTTTCCATGAACTGAATCGCCTGATCGATCTGCCGGGCCATACGCTCGTAGGAACGGCTCTTCGGCGATTGGGCGACGAACTCCTGGTCGCGGGCCTGCACCCGGTGCAGGGCGGCAAAACCGCCGCGGGTGAAAGCACGCAGCAGGTTCAGCGTGGCGGCTGCCATATTGTAGCCCTTGAGCATCCGTTTGGGGTTCGGCATGCGGGCTTCCGGGGTCGGCTCGGGATCGTTGACCATATCGCCCCGGTACGACGGCAGCACCAGATCGCCGATGGTTTCCGTGTCGGCGGAGCGAGGCTTCGCAAATTGACCGGCGATGCGGCCGACCTTGATGACCGGCACACCACCGGCATAGGTCAAGGTGATTGCCATCTGCAGCAGCACCTTCAGGGTTTCACGAATCTTCGGCGCGGTAACCTGGGAAAAATTCTCCGAGCAGTCGCCGCCCTGGAGCAGAAACGCCTGACCGCTGACTGCCTTGGCCAGCAACGCCTTGAGTGATCTTATTTCACCGGCGAAGACCAGTGGCGGCAGGGTGCTCAGTTCGGCCAGCACCTTGTCGACGGAGGCCTGGTTGGGCCACAGTGGTTGCTGCAGGGCCGGAAATTTCCGCCAGCTCGATTTGGTCCAGTTTTCTGTCGTACTCATCAACCAACCTCTTTTCCATCCATCGGCCCTTCACTCTCAGATGCCGAGACAGCATCGTTCAAGATCGAAGGCATTGAGTATCCGTTTTTCCCGCATCCGTTTTGTTTCTTCCTGCAGCGGCAAAAACACCAGGGACGGCAACCGTGCCAGCAGCTGTTCGCGACGAGGAATAGCCGTCATTCCCTCAGCGACGGTTTTGCCGGTGGCGGTATCAAGAACGAGGGCGTCCCGGCCGTTCGTGACCACCGCCAGCGGAATCTGATAGTCGCTGTTCAAAACGCGGGCGGCGGCCAGCGCGGAGCGTTCCCTGCTGACCAGCGAGCCGGGCCCGTATCGGACGATCATGGCCTGCCGGCCGTCGATCCGAACCGTCAGGTCGATAACCGATCTGACAAAGTTCCTGGTGAACAGGGTCTCGATACAGTGTCTCGGCTCCAGCTCATGTCTGTGATAACCGAGATCTTCGACCATCATCCGACTGAGTTGCTGACGAATGCGCTCGTCGTCGGTATCGACCAGTTCTTCACCGGTCAGATAATCCTGCAGCGTACCGTAAACCAGATGGTGGGAATGGTGTTCCGACATGGTATCCTGTAAGGCTCAATACTGTTGACAAATGATGGCCCTGTCAATAGAAAATACTGCCGAAAGGGGGAAAAAGCACGGATGGGGATCATGAAGATTGTCCAATTGACTATAAAGACCGATAGCCGACTCGTTGACGCGCTCACCGACTATTTGCTCGGCATGCACGATGCAGCGGTGGAATGTGGTGTCGGCGAGAATGGCGACACGCCGGCAGCCATGATCATGCATGGTTTTATCCAGGTTGAAGATGAGACCGTGCATCCTGATGAGATGCAGCGTCAGCTTACTGATTACGCGGCGGAACTGGCCGCAATCTTCAATGCTCCGGCGCCGAAGATCGACATGGCGTTGCTGGCCGAGCAGGACTGGTCAAGCAGTTGGAAACAGCACTTCCGACCGTTTCGCATCATTACCGGCCTGGTTATCGCCCCGAGCTGGGAGACCGTCGTCCCCGGGCCGGACGAGCAGATGATCATCATGGATCCGGGGATGGCGTTTGGAACCGGCCACCATGCCACCACCAGGTTATGCCTGGAGTTGCTTACCGAAGCGGTACGCCGGGCGCCGGGGTGCCGGGTGCTCGATGTCGGAACCGGCACCGGCATTCTGGCAATGGCCGCTGCGCTGTTCGGCGCTGCGGCGGTAACCGCTCTTGACAATGACCCTGACGCCGTGGCTGCAGCACGCATCAATGTTGCGCGAAATCATCTGCAGGAGCAGGTGCGCGTGGCTGGGGATGCACTGGCTGCAATGAGCGAAAGCTACCAGGTCGTGATTGCCAATATCGTTCACGACACATTGCTGGAGCTGGCCGACGATCTCGCCCGGCTCACGGCTGCCGGCGGGACGCTGATTCTCTCCGGCCTGATCTGTGGTCAACAGGTGGATTCACTGGTTGCGCGCCTTGCTGCCCTGTCGTTTACGGTGGAACACTGCCGGCAGGACGAAGAATGGTGCGCCATGGCGTTGACGAAAACGAAACGGTTGTTGCAACAATGATGAAACGGGTTGGAAGCGAACCAGGCTCAGTCGGAAATCTGCATCGGGGAGAGCTGGTAGTCGTTGTCGAAAATCACCGCCATACCGTCCTCCTGATGGCGGATGACCACGCCGGTGGCCTGCACCCAGGCAGGTTTGCCGGTGCTCCGGCGCAGGCCGTCCAGAGACAGGACGAAACGGAGCCGCCTCAGATCGACAATGGATATCAGAAATTCCAGGGAGACCCGGCTGGCAACAGGCAAGGGGTGGTCGGTGAGGATAAAGGCGCCGCCCGAACTGATATTGGCCGTGATCAGTTCGCTGTCGGTTATCGAGCCGGCAGGTCCGCCAATCAGCGTGACCCGAACCGGCAGCTGCATCGCGAACCGTTCGTGCAGGCGTTGTTCCAGCAACAGCGTCTGATCTTTGGAACCGGCGGTCATGGATTGTCTGGATTGAGTAATCATTATCACCTGTAACCTGAGAATAGATGAAAGCCGTGTCAATGTCAAATCTGAGACGCTTTTTTATCGATCCGGTCGTTGATGAATTCCAGCAGGTGGTTCTGGACAAGGATCAGTCCCATCATTGCCGTCGTGTGGTGCGGCTCCAGGCCGGTGATGCGGTGGAACTGCTCGACGGCGCCGGCGGATTGTATCGCGGTGCTATCGAGCGCTGTGATCGGGAAACGACGGTGCGGCTGCAGGGCCGTGTGCTGTTTGAGCCGCAGCCGGACTGTCCGCTCTGGGTCTGCCAGGGTGATCTGAAGGGTAAAAAGATGGATGAACTCGTCCAGCGCTGCACCGAGCTCGGAGTAAGCAGGTTCCTGCCTTTTACCAGCAGCCGCAGTCAGGGCCGGATCGACGGGGAGCGCTGGGAGCGCAAGCAGCTGCGCTGGCGGGAGCTGGTCCGCTCGGCCTGCAAGCAGAGCCGTCGACTCCGACCGATGGAGGTGGAGCGTGAACAATCGTTCGCGCAGCGGCTTGAGTTGCCCGGAATGCCGATACCGGCATTGAAATTATTGTTTTGGGAAGAGGAGACGGCATGCCGGCTGAGCGATTGCGCCTGGTCGGGCTCGTTGCGCGGTGTTGCGTTGATGCTGGGACCGGAGGGTGGCCTGTCGGCGGCGGAGGCGGCTGTGGCACGGCAGCACGGTTGGTTGACGGTCGGCCTGGGCCGAAGAATTCTGCGGGCCGAAACAGCCACGGTGGCCGCAGTCGCCATCGTGGCTCACCTGCTCGGCGATATCTGAGTGTCCGGCGCAGCAATCGTACGAAAGCCTTGCCGAAAGATTACAATGTTGTAATCTTTCGGCACTGATCGGCCGGTGCCCGGGAACGGCACGCCGGACACACCGTGCGATGCGGACCGTAAGAATTGTGTATGGAACCAGAGGGGGACAGATGGAGCAGGGAATCGAGAAGGTACTTGTCTCCGAGGAGCGGATTCGGGAAGAAGTTGCCCGGCTCGGCCGGGAAATTACCGATCACTACCGGACGGTTGGTGATCTCGATCTGGTGGTTGTCGGGCTGTTGCGCGGTTCGTTTGTCTTCATGGCCGACCTGGTCCGGCAGATCAGGCTGCCGCTGGTGGTCGACTTCATGACCGTTTCCAGCTACGGCGACGCCACGACGAGCAGCGGCAACGTCAAGGTGGTCATGGACCTCGATCAGTCCATCGAGGGCAAGGATGTGCTGCTTGTCGAGGATATCATCGACACCGGTCATACCTTCAACAAGGTCATCGGCCTGATCCGCCACCGCCGGCCGCGCTCGCTGAAGATCTGCACCTTTCTCAGCAAGCCGTCGCGGCGGCAGGTGGCGGTGCCCATCGATTTCTGCGGACTGACCATCCCCGACGAATTTGCCTGCGGCTACGGGCTCGACCATGCCCAGCGCTATCGCAACCTGCCCTATGTCGGTGTGCTGAAGATCTGATCGGTCGGCGTCGGCCGCGGGAAACCAACAGGGATACCAATGCAGGAGAACACACCACCTCCCGGCCATGCGGCCGTTATTTTGTATCAGGATGCAGCTCCGCAGTTCGGTGAGCGGGTATTTATCGCGCCCGGCGCATGGGTGATCGGTGCCGTACGGATCGGCACCGACAGTTCGGTGTTCTACAACACGGTGGTACGCGGCGATGTCAACGCGATCGGTATCGGCAGCCGCACCAATATCCAGGACAATTGCACCTTGCACGTCACCGGCCGCCATGGCCTGACGGTGGGTGACGGCGTTACCGTCGGCCACAATGTCGTGCTGCATGGCTGCAGCGTCGGCGCCAATGTACTTATCGGCATGGGTGCGGTGGTGCTCGACGGCGCGGTTATCGAGGATGACTCGATCGTTGCCGCCGGCAGCCTCGTGCCGCCCGGCAAGTGCTACCCCGCCGGCTCGCTGATCATGGGCAGTCCGGCGAAAGCGGTGCGGCCGCTTCGTGATGAGGAAAAAGAGCAGAACCGGAGGGCGGCCGAGAATTACCTGAACCTCAAGGACCGGTATCTGGCCGCCCGGCAACCGGGTTAACCGAAGCGTTCGACGAGCCCCAGGCTGAGCCAGGGCAGGTAGGTAATCAGCAGCAGGACCGCCAGCAGCAGGCCGAGAAACGGCAGCGTGGCCCGGTACAGATCGAAGATCGGCCGCTTGAACCGGTACGAGGCGAGAAACAGGTTGAGGCCGACCGGCGGCGTGCAGTAGCCGATCTGCAGGTTGGTCAGGAAAATGACGCCCAGGTGCAGTGGGTCGACCTGGTAGCCGGCGGCGATCGGCAGGATAAGCGGGACGACGAGCACCAGGGCGGAAAAGATATCAAGAAACGAGCCGACGATCAGCAAAAAGATATTGAGCAGCAGCAGGAACGTGTATTTGCTGTCGATATAGGTGCTGATGAACGCAAACAGCTTCGACGGCACCTGCTGGTCGATCAAAAAATTGGTGGTGGCCATCGAGGCGGCGAGAATGACCATGATGCCGCCAAACAGCATCATCGACCGGCCCATGATGGCCGGGATCCGCAACCAGCCGATATCACGGTAAACGAAGACCTCGACGATCAGCACATAGAGCGCGGTGATCGCCGCCGCTTCGCTGACCACGAACCAGCCGCCGTAGATGCCGCCAAGCACGATGAACGGCAGCGGTAGTTCCCAGATCGATTCCCGCAAGATTTTCCCCGCATCACGCAGCGAAACGGCCTCGCTGCGGACAACCGTGGCGCCGCGGCGGATGGCATAGGCGCTGAGCAGGATGAGCATCAGCAGGCCGGGGAGAGCACCGGCCAGAAAGAGGTGGTCGATCCGGGTCTCGGCCACTACCCCGTAGAGGATCAGCGGCAGACTCGGCGGAAAGAGCAGGCCAAGGCTGCCCGAGGTGGTGATCAGGCCGAGCGAGAACCGGTCGCCGTAGCCGTCCTTGACCAGGGCCGGCAGCAGCAGGCCGCCCAGCGCGAAGATGGTGACGCCGGAGGCGCCGGTAAAGGCGGTGAATACGGCGCAGACCAGCAGCGATACCACCGCCAGGCCACCCGGCAGCCAGCCGAGCAGCAGCCGCGAGAGATTGAGGATGCGGCCGGGTGCGCCGCTTTCTGCCAACAGGGTACCGGCAAAAATGAACAGCGGCAGCGATACGAGCAACGGCGTATCGCCGAGCCGGGTCATTTCGATGATCACCACCGAGGCATCGATCCCCACCGATGAAAAGGAGATCAGCGCCAGCGCGGCGATCACGATGAACAGCGGCGCGCCGATCAGCGCAAAGCAGATGACCAGCAGCTTACTCATCGCTCTGCCTGCGGCCGGTGAACAGGGAGGCGGCGGCGCTCCCGGCGTTGATCAGAAAGTGCAGGCAGATCGCCGTGAATGCCAGCGGAAAGATCAGGTTCCAGCCCCAGGTCGGGATGCCAAACAGGCCGGCACCACCGAACTCGTATTCGCTGCGGATGAACAGCAACGTGGCCCGGACAAGAAAGACGCTGATGATCGTGGAAAAGACGGCGATGATAAGCTTCAGCCAGAGGCCGGCCCGCTCGCCGAGCAGGTAGCCGATCACATCCATCGAAATGTGGTTGTCCTTTGCCGTTGCCAGCACGGCGCCGAGCAGGCCGCCCCAGAGCACAAGATAGCGCAACAGCGGGTCGATCCAGACCAGGCCGCCCTGGGTAAACCAGCGCAGGCCGATCTGGTAGCAGGCCAGGACGATGATCGTGGTCAGCAGGATACTCAACAGCACTTCTTCCAGCACAATCAGCAGGCCCAGCGTTGTCTGCCGTTGCGTGGACGGTTCTGCCTGCAGGTCGGCTGGCGTCATGGGATCTACGGGTTTTTACCGCTGCCGGGCGAGCGAGTCGCTGACGGCTTGAAAGATTTCTTCGGAAAAGGCCTGCCCGACCATCTTCTCGATCGTCTTGTCGCGGTGTTCCTCCAGGGTGGCCACGGTCTGCGGCGAGGTTGCAACGAAGCTCACGCCGCGCTCGCCCAGCACGGTGCGCGACTGCTCATTGGAAAGCCTGGTCTTGTCGATCAGGGCCGGGAAGTGACGCGCGGCGGCCGTTTCGATGACCGCCTGCTGGTCGGCGGAAAGCCGGCTCACGGCGCGCTCGTCCATGATCAGTGCGCCGTAGGCATAGCCATAGGGCTGGTCGGTGACATACGGCGCCCGGGTGAACCACTGCAGGACGATGGCACCGTAGAGCGAGTTGAAGGCGGTGTCGATCAGCCCGGTCTGCAGCGACGACAAGACGTCGGGGATGGACAGGGTGATCGGGCTGATACCGAGGCTTTCAAGAAATGCAGCGGTGAGCGGGTCGTTGGACGGCGCCCAGGTCTTGGCCTGCTGCAGATCGCCGATGGTGGTTCGCGGCTTGTTGGAAAAGGTGTAGATGAAGCCGACCTCGGTCATCGCCGTCAGCCGCAGACCATGCTCGGCAAAGCGCTGTTTCAGCAGCGGCTGCAGGTCGCTGCTGACCCGGTCCACCTCGTCGTAGGAGCGGAACAAAAACGGGATGGCCATGACCCGGAAGTCGGGGACGATATCGGCGATGCCGGTCATCGTAAAGCCGCCGCCGTGCAGCTGGCCGGCACGCATCTTGCGGTACATGGCCCGATCGTCGCCCATGACCCCGCCGGGGTAGATCCGAAAGGCTACCTCGCCGCCGGTCTGTTCGGTGACCTCGGCGGCAAAATCGTTGAAGGAATCGACCCAGATCGAACCCTCCGGTGCCAGGCTGGCAATTTTCAGCAGGTGCTGTGGGGCCGACCACACCGGGACGGCGGCAACCAGCAGGATCAGCGTCAGAAGTAAAGATGCTCTGCGAATCATACGTGCTTGTCCTTTTTGCTATCAGTAGAGGTGTTTGGACTGGTTAGCAGTACCTCCGGCTGCGGGCGCTGCGGCCTGATCGTCTGGTCTCAGCGGCCGGCAGACAAGCCATCCCTGGCCTGGCCGCCGGTTGCGGACGTCCTGTCCGCGCAACCCTTCGGGCCTTTTGCTTCACCCCGCCGGGCCTCCGCGATGCAGCCTGCGGCACCGCCAACCAGTCTTGTCAGGTGGGGTGGTATTGTTCTTTGGTTCCCCATCAATCGAAAAAATTCTCATCGAGCAGGCGGCGTGCCCTTTTTTGGGCGATTTCATTGATCAATCGATGTTCCGGCC